>JAAZAI010000072.1 GCA_012514445.1 Lentisphaerota bacterium | reverse complement strand
CGGATTGCTCACGGCCGAATGGCTCATCCGCAAGCGCGCGGGCATCGCCTGAGGCGCGGCGTCGAGGGAGGTTTTCATGAAATTGGGAATGCGGATGCACAAACAGGCGCGCGCGGCGGCGCAGGTTTCGTTCGAGGCGCTGCCGCCGGACATCGCGAGCAAGCTCCGGCAGGCGGTGCGCCGCATCCGGTCGATCATCTGGATGCGCGGGCTGCTCGCCGTCGTCGCGGCGGCGGCGATCGCGATTCTCGCGATCATGGCCGTGGACGCGATGGTCATGATCTACGCCTCCGGCATCCGCTGGGCGATGTGGAGCTGCGGGGTGGCGGCGGTGGCCGCGACGGCGTTCCACATGCTGGCGCGGCCGCTGTCGAAGCCTTTCACGCCCGCGCGCATAGCGGCGATGATCGAGCGGAATCATCCCGAGCTCGAGGAGCGCCTCTCGACCGTCGTCGAGCTGATCTCCCAGCCGGGCACGGCGGCGGAAGGATCCTCTCAACTGCTCGACGTGCTGACCGGCGACGCGGTGCGCGACGTGATGCACGTCTCGCCGGCGCGCGAGTTCACGACGCGCACGGTGAAGCCGAAGCTCGTCGTGGCGGCGGCGGCGCTCGGCCTGATCGCGCTGCTCTTCGCCATCTGGCCCCAGTCCATGTCGCGGCTCGTCCTGCGCGCCGTGCTGCCTTCGGCCCAGGTCGACAACCTGTATGCGGACAATCTTAGCGTCAGCCCCGGGGACGCCTACGTGCTCGAGGGCGAGCCGCTGGCGTTCGAGCTGGCCATCGAGGGCGGCTATCCCCAGCAGGCGTTCCTGCGCACGCAGGCCGCGGGCGCGGACGGCGAGGTCGTGGAGCGGATGCGCCAGACCTCCTCCGAGAAGGGCGAGGGCGAGGAGATCCGCTACTATCGGCATTTCATGCCGGAAGTGGCGGGGTCCTTCCGCTACCGCGTCGCGTGCGGCAGCGCGCTGACGCGCTTCTACGACATCACGGCCGTGCCGGTCCCCGCCTACACGAACCTCGTGATCACCTGCGACTATCCCGCCTACACGGGCGTGGGCGTGCGGACCAACGAGGCCGGCGCGATGGCGGTGGAGGCGGTCGCGGGGAGCCGCATCGGCGTCGCGATCAAGACCCAGCGACCGCTTTCCAGCGCCTTGATTCTGGCGGACGGCGAGCGCGAAGGCGTACCCGCCGCGGACGGCGCGGTGGCGTGGACTTTTGATCTCGGAGAAGAGACGGCGGGGCTGTGGAGCGTGCGGCTCCACGACGCGCACGGCTTCACGAACGCGCCGGCGTTCCATCCCGTCCGGATCGTCAAGGACATGCCGCCGACGATCGAACTTGTGGCGCCGGAGAAGCTCGCCTTCACGCTGCCGCCCTATGGGGAGCTGCCGATCGCGTATGTGGTGAAGGACGACTTCGGCATCGCCGCCGCGGAGCTGCGCGTGGGCGCGGGCTACGCGCCGCTCGAGCGCGCACGGGACGTGGCGCTGTCACCGGCCGGCTCCGGCGTCTGGCGCGGAGACGACGCGATCGCCCTCTCGACGCTCGCCGTGGGCGGCGCGGGCAAGGTGCGCGTGCAGCTCGCGGTCCGCGACAACCTGCCCGAGGCGCTGGGCGGCCCGCAGGAGGCGTTCAGCGCCGTCATCGAAATCACGCTGGACCGCACGGCCGAGTCGCTGGCGGCGCAGCTTCTGGCGGAGCAGTACGAGAAGATCGCGAAGACGGCCGACGCCGTGACGACGGCGCTCGAGGAGGCCTTGCGCGAGGCGCAGGCCGGACTCGCCGAGATCGACCGCCAGGCCGACGAGCCTGCGGTCCGGCGCCTCGGCGCGTCGCTTGCCGCGATCGTCAAGGCCGAAGGGCTGATCCGCGAGATGGTCGGAGCGGCCGGGGAGGGGATGTTCGAATCGCTCGTGCCGGAGATGCGCCGTCTGCTGCAGGGAACGGTCGAGCCCGCCCACGCGCAGGCGGACGTGGCGATGCTCTCGAACCCCGCGGAGCGCCGACCGGAGGTCGTGAAGCTCATCGCCGTTCTGGAAGGCGCGGTCGCCGCGGCGCAGGAACTCGAGGAGGACGTCGCCGAGCGCAAGGCGGCGGCGGAGGAGGCGTCGGAAATGGCGGATATGGCCGATCGGCAGGAGGCGCTGGCCGAGCAGGCGGAGCAGGAGACCATGACGCCGGAGCAGATGGAGGCGTGGCGCAAGGAGCAGGAGGCGCTCAAGGACGAGTTCGAGCAGAAGACGGAAGATCCTGCGGCGCCCAAGCCGCTGGAGGCCGCCAAGAAGCAGGCCGAGGAACTCGCCGGAGCGATCGACCAATTGAAGCAGGAGCAGGAGCGGCTCCGCGAGACCGTGGCGAAGCTGGACGATCCGGCGGCTGCGGAGAAGGCCAGGGCGGAACTGGAGCAAGGCACGCCCGAGATGCCGCAAGACGCGTCCCCTGAGGCGCGCGCCGAGGCGATGCAGGAGGGCATCGCGAAGCGCGCCGAGGCGCTTCAGGATCAAGTGTCCGAGATGGCCGAGCCCTTCAATGCGCTGGGCGAGGCCTTCGAGGAGCTGACAAAGCCCATCTCGACGCCGCTGGACCAGGCGTCTTCGAGCATGGATCAGGCGCAGAAGGAGGCGGAGGAGGCCGCCGGACAGATGGAGAAGCCGGCGCCGCAGGAGGGAAATCCCGAGCCCAAGCCCGATCTGGACGCGGCCGGCGAGAAGATGGAGGACGCCGCCGAAAACATGGAGACCGCTTCCCAGGCGCTCGACAAGGCCGGAGAGGCGATGGACGCGCTGTCCGACAAGCTCGAGCAGATGGCCCAGGAGGCGGCGAAGGCGGCTCAGGAGGCGATGGAGTCCGCGATGGACGCCGCGCAGGAGGCGCAGAAGGCACCTCCGCAGGAAGGGGAGGCGCCTCCGGGCGAGACCCCGCCGCAGCCCCAGCCTGGCGCGCCGCAGCCGCCCCAGCCGGGTGCGATGCAGCCGGCCGCGGAGCAGGCCAAGAAGGCGGCGGAGCAGATGAAGAGCCTGGCGGAGCAGCTCGCGCAGCAGGCGGGGCTTCCGGTGCCGGGGCCCCCGATGCCGGGGCAACCGGAGCCGGGCGAGCCGGTTCCAGGCGCGCCGCCGAAGGGCAAGCCGTCCGATTCGCCGCAGCCGGGAGGCGAGCAGGGCGAGGGTGGCATGCTGGGCGTGCCGGCCGACTGGTTCAAGACGCACGGCGACATGTCGCCGGAGGCGCTGTCGGACGCGCTGGAATCGGTGCCGGCCGAATATCGGGAATTGGTGAAGGCATATTTCACCGAGCTGTCGAAGGAGGCGAAATGAGCCGGAGGATTTTCGAGAGGATGGGCGCGGGCGCGCGCGCGTTCGCGCTGTGCGCGGCGCTGGCGGTCCTGTCCGCGGCGAGGACGCAGGCGCAGGACAAGGCGTTCGAACAGGAGATCGACAAGTCGATCGACGGCGGGCTCGCCTACCTCGCGAGCGTGCAGTTGCCGGACGGATCGTTTCCAGGGGAACATGGCAAGGGCGGGGCGATCTCCGCGCTGGCGGGGATGGCGTTTCTGGCCAAGGGCTATGTGCCCGGCGAAGACCAGTACGGCGTCTGCATCAACAAGTCCGTCGACTACATCCTGGGCATTCCCGACGACAAGGGCTTCTTCGGCAAGATCCAGGAGGGCAACGGCAAGATGTACGCGCACAGCATCTGCACGCTGTTTCTCTCCGAGGTCTCGGGCATGGTCGACGCGGCGCGGCAGGCGCGCCTCGACGCCGTGCTCCCGAAGGCGGTGAAGATCCTGCTCGACGCGCAGAACGTCAAGAAGAACGCCCGTGACACGGGCGGCTGGCGCTACACGCAGACTTCGAACGACAGCGACATGTCCTGCTCCGGCTGGGCGCTGATGGCGCTGCGGTCGTGCCGCCTCAACGGCGGGCGCGTTCCGCCCGACGCGATCGAGCGCGCCGTGGCCTACGTCAAGCGCCACCACAACCCCGGGCAGGGCAACTTCGTCTACCAGCAGGGCGGCGACGAGTCCTTCCCGGTCACGCTCACGGGCGCCGGCATCCTCTGCCTGGAGCTGTGCGGACGGCACAACGACCCCGACTCGCTCCGCGCCGCACGGTATCTGCTGCGCGTCTACCGCGAACTCGAGGGTCAGGAGCGCGCCTTCTACGGGATGTGCTACACGGCGCAGGGGCTCTTCCAGATCGGCGGCGAGAGCTGGCAGGTGTTTTCGAACTGGATGTACCGCACCTGGATGCCCAAGCAGGGCAGCGACGGCGGCTGGGGCGGCCAGGAGGTCAGCCGCTCCTACAGCACGGCGCTCATGCTGCTGGCCTTCACCGTGCCCTACCGCCAGCTCCCGATCTATCAGCGCGACGAGACCGTCGACGAAGAGTAGAAAGCGTCGTACCGAAAAGGAGCTTTCGAATTGGAGATCACAGTTTGTGATCGCCAATTCAGAACCGAACAAGGCGTCGCCATGCTCTCGACTGTGCTGAATAGCGAGCGTGCCATATTGGTCTTTCCAGGAGTGTCTCCATGAAAAGCCGAATCATGTTTGTGGCCGGGTTGATCCTTCTTGTTAACCCGTTGTATTCAGTCTCTCTTTCCGATCTGGAAATGTTGGGGCGACTTGAAAACAAGGAATATGACTCTGCCCGTGACGGGATCGTTCAAGAGGGAAAGCCCGCAGTTCCATATCTGAAGCATGTTTTGGAAGACTCCGAAAAACCATGGAAAGTCCGTTTCCTTGCCGGGGTTTGTTTGGAACGGATTCAACATCCTGGCGAGTTCGAGAAGTTGTTGAAGACCGATTGGAACAACGATCCGGAATTGAAAGACGCTGGGCCTCTGCATGAACGGGCGACCGGATACGCACAGGAAGTGATCCCCGTGTTTCATAAGCGTTTGGAAGAAGAGGGGCTTTGGTATGCCTATCTGGAATGTTTCGGGCGCTTTGGACATGCGAGCTATCCATCCGAGTACAAGACAATAGACACGCTAGTCCTCGAAAAAAGTTCGGGACTTGTTCGACGTTTTGCAGCGCAAATCGCGGAATCCCGCTTGGATGCGTATTTCCGCGGGCAAGATCGTTCCGGGTACGTCTATGACAAAGTTTTGTTTGAATTCATAAAGGACGGAACGTGGCCCTCTGGCGCCTATGTTTTATTGAACCAAGTCCAACCGGACTGCGAATGTGGAGGCCGATATTTGCTGCCGCTGTTTTCGGCAGTAGACGATATCCGTTATTTGCGTGCGCTTGAAAAAAGATGCCCTTTCATCGAAGCCAACTACGGCATGATATCAAAGAGGATCGCCGAGATTGAGGCGATATCGGCTACGAATCGGATGGACACTGTCGCCACGGGCTCCACGGACAAGTAATCCTTTCTCGCTGGCTCTCCTGATACCCGTTGAGCGATCGAGAAGTCCATCTACATGATCAGAGTCACCTAAAAAGGTGAGCAAGTCAACGATGCTTCCAGGTCCGCAACCCGGATGACGGCGTTGCCGACGGCGCGGGTGGCGGTGCCATCTTCAAGGACGGCCTGCAGGCTGTTGGGCCAGAGCGTGAGCCGGACCCGCTTCGACTGGCCCGGCTTGAGCGCGACGCGGCCGACTGCCGCGAGCTGGCGGATCGGCGTGCGGGTGGTCGCTTCGGGCAGGCTCGTGTAGAGCTGCACGACTTCCTCGCCAGCGCGTTTGCCAGTGTTGGTCACGGTCACTGCGGCGGTGGCCTCGCCGTTCCTGCCGCGGCGGACTTTCAGATCGGCATAGCCGAACGTGGTGTAGCTGAGACCGTGGCCGAACGCGTAGAGCGGCTCGCCCTTGAAGAAACGGTAGGTGCGGTTCGTCATGGCGTAGTCGCCGAACGGGGGGAGGTCGTCCGTGGTGCGGTAGAACGTGACGGGGAGGCGTCCGCAGGGGTTGAAGTCGCCGAAGAGCACGTCCGCGATCGCCGTGCCGCCGCATTCGCCGGGATAGAAGGCCTGCACCACGGCGCCGGCTTTGGCCTCGGGAATGGCGACGGCGCTGCCGGAGATGTTCACCAGCACGAGCGGCGTGCCGGTGGCGGCGAGGGCGTCCACGAGCTCGCGCTGGATGGCGGGCAGCTCGACGCTGCGCTTGTCGCCCGCGGCGTCGGCGTTGGAGGCGTCGCCGATCTCGCCCTCCATGTCCGGGTTGAGGCCGATGCAGGCGATGACGACGTCCGCGCGCTCGGCGGCGGCGAGGGCCTCGGCGAAGCGGTCGCGCTCGTGCATGGCGCAACCTTCGGTCTTGCGGGCGGAGGGCTCGCAGCCTTGCGCGTAGAGGACGCGGATGGCGTCGCCGGCTTTGCGCAGAATGCCCGCGAGCGGGGTGACGGGATCGAGCGGGGTGCCGTTGTAGTTGCCGAGGAGGCTGCGCAGGCAGGTCGCGTTGGGGCCGACGACGGCGATCGTCTTGAGGCGCTTGCGATTCAGCGGAAGCAGGTTGCGCTCGTTCTTGAGCAGCACGAGGGAACGGCGGGCGGTTTCGAGCGCGAGGGCGCGGTGCTTGGGGCAGGCGAGGCTTTCGAAGGGCGGCACGTCGCGCGGCTTGGGATCGAAGAGACCGAGGCGGAACTTCACGCGGAGCTGGTTGCGCAGCGCGCGGTCGAGATCGGCCTCGGAGAGGAGACCGCGCCGGTAGGCTTCCTGCGGCTCGTCCTTGAGAAAGTCGGACACGACGTCGACGCCGGCGTCGAGCTCGGCCTTGACCGCGTGGGGGCCGTCGGGCTGCGTCTTGTGCTGCTGCACGAGGTTGCGCAGCGCGCCGACGTCGGTGACGACGGCGCCGTCGAAGCCCCATTCGCCGCGGAGGATGTCGGTCAGCAGGCGATGGTGGGTCGAGGACGGTTCGCCGTTGATGGCGTTGTAGGCGGACATCACGGACTGCGCCCGGGCTTCGACGACGCACGTCTTGAAGGCGGGGAGATACGTCTCGCGCAGATCGCGTTCATCGACGACGGCGTTGAAGCTGGCGCGGCTTTCCTCGGGGCCGGAGTGGACGGCGAAGTGCTTGGGCGTCGCGGCCGTGCGCAGGTGTTCGGGGTCGGGGCCTTGCGTGCCGCGGACGAACGCCGCGCCCAGCAGACCCGTGAGGAAGGGACATTCGCCGAATGTCTCGTGTCCGCGTCCCCAGCGCGGGTCGCGGAAGATGTTGACGTTCGGAGACCAGAGCGTGAGGCCTTTGTACGTGTCGTGGTCGCCCTTGGCGACCGAAGAGAAGTAGCGGGCGCGCGTCTCGGTGGCGATCACGTCGCCCATGGCCTGGACGAGGTCGGGGCTGAAAGTGGCTGCCATCGCGATGGCCTGCGGGAAGACGGTGGCGGTGCCGCTGCGGGCGAGGCCGTGGAGCGCCTCGTTCCACCACGAGTAGGGCGGGATGCCCAGGCGCGGGACGCCGGCGTTGCGGTAGTCGATGAAGCCGAGCTTCTCCTCGACGGTGAGTTCGGCAAGCAGGGCGTCGATGCGCCGTTCAATCGGGAGGGAAGTCTTCTGGTAGGTCTTCATGGGAGCCTTTCGCTGTGTGCTCAGAGCAGGCTGTTGACGACGCCGAGCAGAATCGTGTGAGCGTAGCCGAGAACGTAGTAGAGGATGAGCGGCGTGAAATCGAGCATGCCGACGCCGATGGTTCGGGCGATGAAGAAGCGGGAGAGAATCGCGAGCCATTCATTGGCCATGCCCGTGACTGGGAGATTGCGCATGAGCATGCCGCCGATCGAGATGAAGATCAGCAGCATGAGGCCGCTCGCGACGATCCCCAGGAGATCCAGGGCGGCGAAGAGCGCCGCTTTGAGCGGGAAGAGGGCGGAGCCTGCGAGCGGGTTCGCAACCGAGATGCCGAGCACCTGGACGGGCGGCAGGTCCGCGGATGCGGCGGCCATCGCCGTCGTCGCCGCCATCAGGCAGAGCGCAGTGGCGATGGCGGAGGCGGCGGGCGGCATGAGGGAGAACGGCTTCGTCACGGTGTCGAGGCACTCGATCACCGGGTGGGTCGAGCGTCGGCCGAAGCGCAGGACGAGCGCGAGGCGCAGCAGATTGGCCTGGCAGAGGATCACGACGAAAGAGGCGGCGCTGAAGGCCGCGGCGGCGGGAAAGGATTGGAGATCCGCCGTGAGGCCCATGTCGCCGACGACATGGAAGAGCGGCTTGCCGGACGCCTTCGCGAGCACCGCCCGCAGCAGCAGGACGAAGACGAAGAGCAACGCCGCGGCGGCCCAGTCGGCGCAGCGCGGCGCGATGGACTGCACCCATGTCACCGGCTTGTAGAGCAACGTGCGGGCGCGGTTGACGTAGAGGTTGTAGAAGACGTCTCGGCCGAACGACGAGGCGATGTAGATCCAGAGCAGGAGGAGCGCGCCGGTGTAGATCCAGAAGAAGAGGGTAGGGGCGGACATGGGGAGTGAAAAGAGTTCCGGGGAGGTTGCGGGTGCGGAGGACGATCAGGCATCGGCGCCTTCGGGCTGCCGCGGCCGGTGGAAGTCGCGGCCGGTGGAGTCCTGCGAGACGACCTGTCCTTCGGGCGGAAGCTCCGAGCGGCTGCGGCCGCAGGCGGCGAGCACGGCGTCGAGCGTCTTGAAATGGCATTTGGCGGTTTCGACGAGGATGGCCGGGCCCTTGGCCTGGACGAGCCTCTGGGCCGCTTCGCGGACTTGCGGCGAGGCGCCTTTGGGGAACGGCTGGTCGTGCTGCTGCTCGAGTTGGCGGAGGCTTACGAGGAAGCCCTCGCGGGCCAGAATCGAGGCGGCGGCGACGGCGACGTCGGCCTCCGCGCGGTGGCGCTGGACGAGTTCGATGCTGCGCCCCTTCTGCATCAGCGCGCGCTGGACGGACTCCTTGTTGCCGAACTGGTCCGAGATCGCCTTGGGGCAGGAGGGGACGGTGGCGAGCAGATTTTCGATGCAGCGCGCGTGGCCCCAGGAGAGCAGGCGGTTGACGCTGCGCATCTTGGCGTAGAGGCGGTTGTAGGTGGCGTTGCCGACGCGGACGACCGTGTAGCGGTTCGGACCGAGGATGCCGCGGACCTTCGCGGCGATCGCGAGCGCCTGCTTGTCGCTGGAGATCGCCTTGCTGTCCTTGACGCCGATGTCGCGGAACTGCTTCGCGATCTCCTCGTTCGTGTAGGCGGCGGCGATGACGAGCGGGCCGAAGAAGTCGCCCTTGCCGCTTTCGTCGACGCCCATGTGCGGCGCCAGCGCCTCGGGGGCGAGCACCTCCTCGTAGCCGACGACGATCCGCTGCAGGATCATCGGCTCCAGGATGTTGACGACGAACTCCTGGGCGCCGGAGCCCTGGACGAGGCATTTGCCGGAGGTGTAGAGGTTGACGTTGCAGTCCCACGACGGCGCCTGGACGGCGATGCGCGTGTAGGGGACCTTGACGGGCTTGAAGTTGCCCTCCGCGAGCATCGCGTGAAGGCGTTCCTGCTGCTCGCTGTCGAGCGCGAAGGTGAAGGAGTTTTTCGGAGGCATGCGGGGATGATACCAAAAAATTGCCCTTGTGCGCTACTATCGTCCCGTCATGATTTCAGATGGAACGGTATGCGCGATGGGAAGGTGGGGCGCCGCCGCAGACCTCTGCGCTGCGATGGACGCCCTTCGGCAGGCCGCGGAGAAGGAATAGGAAACTTAAGGATGACCGCGAAGCGCTGAAGGGGACGATGTCGGAATGACGATGAAATTGACCGGCATCGCCGCACTTTACGTCGTCTGCTGCCTTGCATCGTTCGGCGCCGCGGACAGCGGGGAGGAACGGGCTCTGCTGAAGAGCGCGGCGGCGAAAATCGAAGCCGGGACGTTCAGCAGGCAAGAGGCTTCGGCTTGCGAGCGGTATTCCAGAACCTCGAAAACCAATCGGGATCCGTTTCGCCTCCTTCCGGCCTCGTATCAACGGCGGGTGCTGGGCTGTTGAGTTGACTCGCGGAGGGGTGGCCTCTAGTCAGGGCATTTTCTTGCACCATTCATTGACAAGAATGGGTAGGCGTGTCAGGATCTCCCTGCCAACGAGAACTTCGTCAACGTAGCCCATGTGTAGCATGTCAATGATCCGGCACAAGTAGGACTTGCCGCAGTCCCACCATGTGTAACGAGCGTCAATAATCAGATAATGAAGGACTTCGACATTTTCGGAGACCGCCAGCTCATCCACCTCCATTCCATCCAACAACGTTTCATAGACTCCGTCGGCGACACGGCTTCCGAAAGTTGTCGTGTAATAGTACTCCTTGATTTCCCAGACGGCGAGAGGATTCAGGACGGAGGGAAATGCTCCATCCATTCTTCTGGCAAACGTCCGTAGAGGAACGCCGTCTCTCATGACGGTTGTGAGCGCTCTCGGGTCGTAGTCGCACGCTTGCCCATTGGCCGCAGCCTCGATTAGCATATTGACCAAGCACGTAAGGTAGGCTGGGGTCCTCATCTTGCCCTTCTGCTTGTTCATGGGCAGCGGGCACTTGGGTTTGAGTTTCTTCTTCACCGCCGTGAACTCTTTCTTCGCCTGAGTTGCATCCATGAGGTTCGGTTCGACCACATTCCGAAGTAGATCGGCGCGATAAGTGAAATATTCAACGAGTTTATCCCAGGTCTTGATGCCGCACGGTAAGGGGACATCCAGGCAGGCGGGAGTGATCCCAATCTTCTCAATCTTTTTTTCTACGGCATCGTGTGATGGGACGAGGAGTTCATTCGAGCCCCGCTTTGTGTATCCGCATTCCTGTCCGATGAGTCGGACAAACGCCCCCCGCCAGCCAGCAGCCAGCGCAACGCGCTGGCTGCTGGCTGGCGGGGGGCGCGCGCCCCCT
>JAAZAI010000001.1 GCA_012514445.1 Lentisphaerota bacterium | reverse complement strand
TGCGTTGAAATCTTCCGCGTAGAAAAGCACAATAATGGAGCACCGACAGCATGAGTCGTCCAGGGCGCGTGAATCTTGTCCATTCCCAGTTTGATGTTGGCATTGCCGGCCTGGCCCCGTCTGCTATTCTAGCGGACGACCAGCTCCCCGATGCGCCCTTCAAGATCGATCTCAACTTGATGGAGATTGATTCCGGAGCCTGCCTCGTCCAGGCGACACTCGTCAACACGGGATCGTCGCCGCTTCGCGTCAAGGGCTTTCGCTGGCAGCACGATCCCGCCGTCAAGGGCGGGCCGGCACTGCACTTCCCGGACGCCCTGCGGCCGCAGGTGTTCGCCACCGAGAATCTACGAGGGGATTATTTCGGAACCGGCACCGTGGAGGGCGACCGGTATGCCTACCCGCTCACCAACCAGCACGTGGAATACGGTCATGCCGAGGACAGCGTCTTCCCGGGCGTGTTCATCGCGGCGGCGGAAGCGCCCGTTGGGATCTTCATCGCCCAGGCCAGCCAGAACCGCCTGTTCGCCTTCTTTCGGTTCAAGGGGAAAATGGAACATCAGGAGAAATGGCTCTTCGAAATCGAGGAACGCGTGACCGGCATTTCATCGATTGAGATTCCACCCGGGGCGACACTATGCGGGGAGCGACTTTTCTTCCAGATCGTCGACACGTCCGATCCGCAACAGGCGACGGCGACGTACTTCCGCCATCTTTCTACCTCGGGCGCCTTCGCACGGCGGGCCGACAATCCGCTTCCCGCCCAGCGCATCTACTGCACGTGGAACTACGACTTCATGGCGGACATCGACACGGAAAAGGTGCTCGGCCAGATCCCCGTGCTCAAGAAGCATTTCCCGATGGTGAAGTTCCTGCAGATCGACGACGGCTACCAGCGCTGCCACGCGCCGGGTCAGCGCGCGATGATCGATCTCTGCTACGGCGACCTCGAGACGCCCTGGGATCCGGCTCGGTTTCCCGAAGGACCGAAGGCGGTGGCCGATGCCATCAAGGCGGAGGGACTCCGCCCGGCCATCTGGCTGGGCCTGTGGGCAAGTAGCGGGTCGAAGATGATCCAGGGCCATCCGGACTGGGTGCTGCGCGACGACACGGGTGCGCCCTGGACGTTTGACGCCTGGTACGGTGGAACGGTCATTCTCGATCCGTCGGTTCCCGGCGTGCGCGACTACCTCCACCGCATGTGCGCGACGGTCTTCGGCGAGTGGGGGTTCGAAGGCGTGAAGCTGGACTTTTCGTCGTTCGCCTTCAACGCGAAGCGCGTCCGCTTCCGCCATCCCGGCAAAAGCGCGGTGGAGCTGCGCCACGAACTCGAGACGATCTTCCGCAGGCATCTCCCGCAGGACGGCTTCTTCGGCTGGTGCGTCGTCGCCGGGACGGCGCAGCCGTTTCTGGCGCAGGCGGACTACTTCCGCAACGCGGTCGACATCGGACGCGGCGACTGGGAGACGGCGAAGCGCATCGCGATGTGGACGGCCAACACGCGCCTGTTTCTGCAGGAGGCGCCGTGCCTCCCGAACATCGATTCCATCGGGTGGAGTGCGGCATTCGACGAGACGTGCTGGTTGTCGTGGTTGAATTTCTGCGCCATCAGCGGTGGGGCGCTGGAAGTTTCCGGAGATCTGAGAAAGCTGCCCGAGGCGCGTCTCGAGCGACTGTCGCGCACGCTCGCGCTGAGCGATCCGAGTCGGCGGGTGCGCTGTCCGGGGCTGGGGTCCGCCCGCGGGACGCCGCCACCGGTCTGGATCGCAACCGGCGCTGCGGAGACCCTCGTCGGCGTCTTCAACTGGACGGATTCCCCCGCCCGGATCGATCTGGCCGACGCGGTCGGCCAGATTCCGGCGGGCACGGCAACCGACCCCTGGACGGGCGCCGCCGACCCACTGACGGCCTCCATCGAGCTGTCGGCACATGCGTCGCGGCTCTGGCTGCTGGCCTCTGCCGTGGCTTCGCTGTAGAAGACATTCGAGAACCGCCCCGTCATTCTTCCGGTGTTGGATGAGAACGGCGACGAGATGGGTTGACGATTACGATTACGATTACGATTAGGATTACGATTAGGACAGACAGCCTACAGCCTGAATCCACACCCACATACTCACACACCCACGCACTCCCCCCCCCGCGCTCACGCGCCGACGACGTGGATCGTGCGGGGGCCGGACTTGACGGTGCGCCAGAAGATGCGGCGGCTCCACGGGCGGCGGGGACGGCGGTCGAAAATCACAAGCCAGCCCTCGACGGCGCCGCAGGCGTCCATGTACTCGCCAAGCTGTTCGAGGCCCTCGGCCTCGGTCTTGGCGCTGTGGCGCAGCTTCAATTCGACCGGATAGCGGTGCGGCCCCATCTGGACGCAGAGGTCGAGGCGCTTTCGCCCCAGCGCGAACTCGCGGTCGATGTGCGCCCCGCCGTTGACGACGCGCTGCAGAAAGGCCATCAGAATCAAGTGCGGCGCCGCCTCGCGGTAGTCGTACTTCTCCACCCACACGTCGGCGTTCTCGCGCCAGAATTCCTGGAAGCCCCGCAGCAGCCCGTTCATGTCGAGTCGGCCGTCCGTTACCCAGCGGTTGACGTAGGTCTGTGGCATGGCCGTCTGCTGATCGAAGGAAAGCGCACGCGCGATCACCTCCCGGTAGATCGGGTTCGCGGCCTCCCAGGTGCCGCGATCCGTGCGCAGCAAACCGAGATCCACGACATAGCGGGCGTCGTCGGACTGGAAGGAGACGCCGACGCCCTCGCCCAGCAGCACCGGCTCGACGATCCGGCGCACACGTTCCTCGCGCAGCCGTTCGACGAGGCTGTCGATGTGCGTGTCGCGCCGCAGGATCAGGCGCTCGGCAGCCGTGTCGAACATCGCCGCGTCCACCGGCTTCGCGTAGTCCATGCCGAGCATCTTGTCCACCACTTCGCGCGCCAGCGCGTTGACGAGCCAGGGCTGGCCCTGGCTCCAGTGGAAGGCGCGGGCCACGGCCTCGGGCGGAAAAACCTGCCCCGTGTCGGCGGTGTGCTGGGCGTAGAGATCGCCGACCTCGGCCTCGGTGAAGTTCTTGAGCGTCAGGGCCTCCGAGGCGATGTTGAACGGGCTGGCCGAGCCGAGCGTCGCGCCGCCGGGACGGATCTGCGCCTTGTAGTCGCGGATGTTGCGCATGCCGACGAGCGCAACCGAGCTGGGGAAAGGAGTTCCGCGCCCCCGGTTGACAAAGCCGTCGCGAATCTGCCGCAGAAAGGAGATCAGCGTGCCCTCCGCGAGGCAGTCCACCTCGTCGAAGAGCAGGACGAGAGGCTTTTCGCTCGCTTCGGCGAGCATTGTGATCGCATCGAGCAGGAGCACGGCCCATCTCCCGCCATCCGAGGGCAGCCCGGATGCGCAGGGTGCCAGCGCCCGGTGGCGGGCGATGGTCATGCGCAACCGCTCCACCACCGCCGGAATGCCCTGAAGGGGATCGGCGACGCTCTGCATGCCTTCGAGTGAACAGTAGACGGCGTGGTGGCCGCCGGCCGCCTCAAGCGTGGCCTCCAGATCGATCAGCAGCGTGGTCTTGCCGCTCTGCCGCGCGGCGTGGATCACGAAGTACTGTTCGCGGCGAATCAGCTCGACCACCTCGAGCAGGCGCTCGGAGGCGTCCAGCAGATAGTGCTTGCCCGGCACGCACGGACCGGCGGTGTTGAAGAAGCGGTTCATGGACGCCATTATAGTCCCGCCGTCCCCGCCGTTCAAGGGGTTTGTGGGCCCGTGCAGCAATTCGCAATATGGCCGATCTCGTTTGCAGCGGCGTGCTCGGAGAGCCCGCCCTACCTCGTAGACTCACCGTTTAGCGGTGATTTCGGGGCGCGATCTCCGAGCGCGCCGTTTCCCTGGTCCCCGGCCATATTGCGAATTGCTGGGCCCGTGTGGAAATCGGTCAGTCGCCCGGGTTGACGTAGGAACGTCCCGTCGAGCAGACCCGCCCCCCCCCGACGCCTGACCGATTCAGTGAGTGGTGAGTAGAGATTGGTGAGTAGCTGTGGCTGGGGGCACCCCAGACCCCGTTGAACCTTTCCGTGAAAGCACCCTGTGGCCCTTGTTTGTCGCTCGTCTCACAACCGTGGATCAGCACCCGGAGCTGATCGGCAGCACGACGATGCAACTGAACGTGGAGCGCCTGGACGGCAAACCGGTCGAGCCCGGCATCCGTTGGATCAAGACGGAACTGATCGCACGCGAGTCCTGCGGCGCCGGGTTGCCGCAAGCGGCAGTCGAGGACGGCGGAGAGCGATGAACCTTTGTCCGGCAGTCTCCAGCCCCATCTTTCATCCAAATCGGCTGGCGAGACTGATCGGTTGATCGACCGGATTGTCGGTGTTGACGAGAGCGGCGACGAGAACGGCGACGATAGCGGTTGACGATTACGCACTCACATTCTCCCACACCCACAAACTCACGCAATCACGCACCCACGCAATCCCAACTCCCGCAACGCGCGGATGCCCTGCAGCGGGAGGGTGGCGCTGGCGACGTAGCCGGGGAGACGGGTCGTCTCGCCCTGCACCCACTCGCAGATGCCGCGGCGGGCGAAGTCGCCCACAAGATCGACGACCGTCTGCCGCGCCTTGTCCGCGTCCACCAGCGCCAGCGCATGCACGAACCACCCGGTCGGGGTCGCCCAGTATCCGCCGTTCTGATATGTATCCGGCGGACAGGCACGATCCCAGTATTCGCGCTTCGGAAGATGGCGGACCTGCCCGCGCTGACAGATTCCATCGTGGCAGTCGCGGAAAACGGTCGCGATGCGCCGCGCTCGCTCGCCATCCGCAACGCCCAGCCACACGGCGAACGCGGAGCCCCAAATGTCGTGCTGACGGCACTGCTCCGTGGCGGCGAGGTAGAGCCCCGCAGACTCGTCCCACAACACGCGGTCAACCCCCTCGGCCGCGCGGGCCGCGGCTTCCTCCCAATGCCGCGCGTCATCCGTCCGACCCAGCGCCGTCAGCATCTCGGACAGCCGCCGGGCCGCCTGGATGACCAGCAGCGAGTCGAACAGCAGGTCGCCGCGCTTGGCGACCGTGTCGGTGAACCCGTACGGACAGCGATCCTCCCCGGGGGACGAGGAAATGTGCGCCAGCCCGGTCGCCGGATTGACCGGCATCGCGGCCATCGCCCGGACGAGCGGGTCGATCGATTCCGCCACCACCCGCGGATCACCGGTCTGCTTCCAGGTCAGCCAGACCACGTCGACGGTGAACGGAGCGCCGTCGAGAACGGGCTTGCTCCCCATCCTCCCGTAACCCGGCTTGAAGATCAGCTCGCCGGTGAACTTCACGCAGTCAACGGCCGCGGCGTCCTCCTCGCGAATGGCGTTCACGAACAACCGACAGGACGCGACCAGCTCGTCGGACGTGAATGCATCGGCGCAGGTCTCCAGCATGTAGGCGTAATCCCGCAGCCAGAAGGCCTCGTACCCGATGCCGACCTGGGGCGGGAAGGCGTGGACAGAATTTTCGACGGTAGTCGTCGCTAGTATGCTAGATTACAACGACTTAACATCTTTTTCACCCATGAAAACAGGGCTTACAGCCGATTTCACCCCCTTGTTTTGCGGCTGTAAGAGTAGGAGCCTCCTTTGACAATTGATGGCTTGATTATCGTAAAATATCATGAATTTGTCTTGATTCTTCTAGCATTGTCGGCGGAGCGGGTGTAGAGTGCTCGCCATCGACTCGGCATTCGAGTCGGCCAGTCTCGACACGGCAAATGGGAACGCAATGACAAACGAACTTCCTCAAGACACGTTCATCTTTGGCGCCTCGTGCGCGCCCTACGCCAAGTCCATGGACTGGCCGGAATCCGAATGGGATCACGATTTCGCGACGATGCGGAAGCTGAACTTCAACACCATCCGCATCT
>JAAZAI010000593.1 GCA_012514445.1 Lentisphaerota bacterium | reverse complement strand
GCCGGCAACGAGACGTTCGACCTCGGGCTGCTCAAACCGCATCTGGACGCGATCGAGGCGGAGGGCGGCGTCCCCGCGAACTTCGCCGTCTCGCTCGGTCGCGCCCCGGGCGACACGCATTCGCACGAGCTGTCGATGACCATCCTCGGGCTCAACTGTTCGGCCTACAACAACGGCGTGGCGAAGCTGCACGGCATCGTCGAACGCGACATGTGGAAGCACCTCTGGCCCGCGTTCCCCGTCGACGAGGTGCCCATCGGCCACATCACCAACGGCATCCACGTGCCGACGTGGATCGCCACGGACAACAGCATCCTCTACTCGAGCGTTCTCGGCCCGGACTGGGACGTGAAGCCGATGACCGAGAGTCAGATCGACAAGATCGACCACATCCGCGACGAGGATCTCTGGCGCGTCCACGAGGCGTCGCGCGCACATCTCGTCCGAACGGCGCGCGAGAACCTGGAGCGCGCCGGCATGAAGCGCAATGCCTCGTTCGAGGAGCTCGCCTCGCTGCGCAACGTGCTGGACAAGGACGCGTTGACGATCGGCTTCGCGCGGCGCTTCGCCACCTACAAGCGCGCCACGCTGATCCTCTCCGACCTGGAGCGGCTCAAGAAGATCCTGCTCAACCCCGCGCGCCCCGTGCAGATCATCTTCGCGGGCAAGGCGCACCCGGCGGACGGCGACGGCAAGCACCTCGTGCAGCGCATCGCCGAGTTCACGAAGGACCCCGCCATCCGCAGCCGCGTCATCTTCCTCGAGAACTACAACATGCGCATCGCCCGCCGGCTCGTCCGGGGCGTGGACGTGTGGCTCAACACGCCGCGCCGCCCGAACGAGGCCTCCGGCACCTCGGGCATGAAGGCCTGCATCAACGGCGCCATCCACGTCTCCACGCTCGACGGCTGGTGGCCCGAGGGCTACGATCCCCAGTGCGGCTGGGCCATCGGCGACGGGACCGAATTCCCCAGCCCCGAGCAGCAGGACCAGTCCGACGCCCAGGCGCTCTACAACCTCCTCGAGTCCGAGATCGTGCCGGCGTTCTACGACCGCCCCCACGGCGAACTGCCCATGCGCTGGATCGCCATGATGAAGGCTTCGATCAAGATGAGCCTCAACCGCTTCTCCAGCACCCGCATGGTCTCCGACTACTTCGCAGGCTCCTACGCCCCCGCGATGGAGGCGTTCGCCGCGCTCGGCGCCGACGGCTTCGGCGTGCTCCGCGGCGACGTCGCGCGGGACGACGCGCTGGTCGCGAAATGGCCCGGCGTCGCCATCGCCTTCCCGCAGCCGGACCGCGACATGGCCCGGACCTTCGTCGGCGACGACTTCAGGGTCTCCGCCAAGGTGCATCTGGGCGACATCGCGCCGGAGGAGGTCGTGGTGGAGTTCTTCTCGGGGCGGCTCGACCACGCGGCGAATGTCGGCGCGGGCCGCGGCGTCGAGATGACCGTCCAGAAGAAGCTCGGCGGCGGCGACTATCTCTATGCGGCGACGGTGACGTGCGAGGCCCCCGGGGCGTTTGGCTTCACCGCGCGGGTCTCCCCGCGCGACGGGCGGCTTCGCAACACGATGCCCGGATACATGACCTGGGCCGTGCTCGACAACTAGGGGCGCCGGACGGCGGACGCGCCTCGTGGGCGCAGGGGTCCGCGGCAACCCCCATCGATGCCGCGAAAGGAGGCAAGCCATGGCACTGAAGCGCAAAGGCACGATGCACGGCGGTTCGCCGCGCATCCTCGTCGTCACGCCGGAGATAACCTATCTGCCGCCCGGCATGGGCAACATGGCCAACCGCATGTCCGCCAAGGCCGGCGGCATGGCGGACGTGTCGGCTTCGCTCGTGAGCGCGCTCTTCGAGGAGGGCGCGGACGTCCACGTCGCGCTGCCGCACTATCGCAAGATGTTTCACATGGACGTCGGCAGCCTCATCGACAGCGAGCTCAAGCGCTACAAGGCCAAGCTGCCGGACTCGCGCATCCACCTCGCGCAGGACCGCATGTTCTACTACCGGGACACGGTGTACAGCTCGTACAGCGAGGACAATCCCAAGCTGGCTCTCGCGTTCCAGCGCGAGGTGATCAACAACATCATCCCCGCCGTCCAGCCCGACCTCATCCACTGCAACGACTGGATGACCGGGCTCGTCCCCGCCGCCGCTCGCCGTCTGGGCATCCCGTGCCTGTTCACCGTCCACAACATCCATACGCAGGAAGTCACGCTGGAGCGCATCGAGAACACGGGCATCGACGCCGCCGAGTTCTGGCAGCAGCTCTACTTCATGCGGCCGCCCTGGAACTACGAGGAGACGCGCGCGTCCAACCGCGTCGACCTGCTCGCCAGCGGCATCTTCGCCTCCCACTACATCAACACCGTGAGCCCCACCTTCCTGCGCGAGATCGTCGAGGGCATGCACGACTTCGTCCCGCCCCAGATCCGCCAGGAGATGCGCGGCAAGTTCGCCGCCGGCTGCGCCGAGGGCATTCTCAACGCGCCGGACGCCAACTACAATCCGGCCGTCGACGACGCTCTTCCGGTGCGCTACGATGCCGCCACGCACGTCGTCGGACGCCGCGCCGCCAAGCGAGAACTCCAGGAGCGTCTCTCGCTCGAGGTGGACGACGCCGCGCCCATCCTCTTCTGGCCCTCGCGCCTCGATCCCGTCCAGAAGGGATGCCAGCTCCTCGCCGAGATCCTCTACCGCACCGTCGCGAAGTACTGGGATCGGAAGCTGCAGGTCGTCTTCGTCGCCAACGGCGACTACCAGCGCGTCTTCAACGACATCGTCAACTTCCACAACATCCACGGGCGTGTTGCGGTGGCCAGCTTCGACGAGTCGCTCTCCCGCCTCGGCTACGCGGGCTCGGATTTCGTCCTCATGCCCTCGCGCTTCGAGCCCTGCGGCCTCCCGCAGATGGTCGGCGTCCTCTACGGCTCGCTTCCGATCGTGCACGACACGGGCGGGCTCCACGACACCGTGGATCACCTCGACGTGGCCGCCGGCCGCGGAAACGGCTTCGCCTTCAAGCACGACGCCGCCGCCGCCCTTGCCTGGGGCATCGACGAGGCGATGCGCTTCCACGCGCTGCCCGCCGAGGATCGCGCCGCGCAGATTTCGCGGATCATGCTGGAGAGCGCGAATCGCTTCACCCACCAGGTCTGCGCCAAGGCGTACATGGAGATGTACGAACACATGCTCCACCGCCCGCTGATCGTCTAGCGGGCTTCGGCGAGGAGCGCGTCGCGGTGGGCGGCGACGTACGCCGCGAGCGCGGCGCGCCAGTCGTCCATGACGCAGAGGCCGAGGGCGGCGAGGGCGGCGTCCTCGAGGATCGAGTTCGCCGGCCGCTTCGCCGGCGTCGGATACTCGGCGGTGGAGCAGGGGACGATCGTGTGCGGCACGTCCATGAGGCGGAGAAACTCCGAGGCGAACCCGTGCCACGTGGTGTGGCCGAGGGCGACGGCGTGGAAGAGTCCCTGCGGCGGCTCCGGCTGCTCGACGAGCGTCTTGATCTGGCGCGCGAGGCGGTCCGACCAGGTCGGGCAGCCGAACTGGTCGGCCACGACGCGCAACGGCTTCTCGGGATTGGCGAGGGCGAGGCGGAGCATCGTCTTGGGGAAGTTCTTCCCATGCGCGCCGTAGAGCCAGGCCGTGCGCAGGATCGCGTGGCGGCATCCGGAGGCGGCGATGGCCTGCTCGCCCTCGAGCTTGGTCTGCCCGTACACCGTCGCGGGGCCAGGGGTGTCCGTTTCGAGCCAGGGGCGTGGCGGCTCGCGCCGACCGTCGAAGACGTAGTCCGTGGAGACGTGCACGAGATAGGCGCCGGATTCGCGGCACGCTTCGGCGAGGACGCGCGGGCCCTCCGCGTTGACGGCGCGGCAGAGCGCGGCGTCGGATTCCGCCTTGTCGACGGCGGTGTAGGCGGCGCAGTTGACGACGGCGTCGGGGTGGAAGTCCGCCAGATGGGATCGGACGGAGGCCGCGGAGGTGATGTCGATCCGCGGGACGTCGAGCGCGAGGATCTCGTGCGCGGCGAGCGTCGCGACGCAGTCGTGGCCAAGCTGGCCGTTGCACCCGGCGATCAGGATTCGCGACACGGGGATGTTCCTCAGAGAGCCTTGCGGATGTCGGCGATCATCGCCTCCATGCGCCGGCCGTATTCGACGTACATCGCGTAGCGGCGGTCGTCGTCGGTCTTGACGGTGTCGTCGTGGAAGACGGCGCCGATGTGCGGCTCGATGGAGATGCCGCCGTCGTAGCCGGAGCGCAGGGCGTCTTCGACGATTCTGCGGACGTCGCCTTCGCCGAGCCCGGGATACGTGTAGTTGGCCTTCTGGCCGTCCCAGATCCCGTCCTTGATGTGGATGTAGACGACGTGGTCCTTGACGTTGCTGTAGAACTCCCAGGCGGACTGCTTGGGGAAGGGCGCCGGCTTGGTGCGGTCGTCGGTGAAGACGGGGTTGCCGGTGTCGAAGACGAGCTTGAGGCCGGGGACGTTGTCGAGGAGCGCGAGCGTGTAGCTCCAGCCCATGCCGCCGTAGTTCATGCAGTTCTCGTGGACGGGCTGGATGCCGGCGTCGAGGAGCATCTGCGTGATCGTGCGGACGCGGCTGAAGCGTTCCTCCTTCATCTGGTCCTCGGGCGAGCGGTCGGGGAGCACGGCGTAGCTCATGATGCGAATGAGCTTCGTGCCCAGGCGCTGCATCCGGGGGATGGCGCGACGGAGCGAGGCGAGATCGGCGTCCATCGGCTGGTTGACGTGCTTGGCCCAGTTGGCGATTGTGGAGCCGAAGCAGTTCACCGAGATGCCGGCGTCCTGCAGCTTGCCGTAGACGATGTCGAAGGCCGCGTCGTCAAGGTCGTGGATGTTGACCCCGTCGACGGCGCGCGACTCGATGTTGCGCCAGCCGAGCTCGAGCGTGGCTTTGATTTGGCCGTCGATGCCCTTGGCGGCTTCGTCTGCGAATCCGGTCATGTACATGGCGTGTTTCTCCTGCGGCTAGGCCTTGATTCCGAACGATGCGGACATGTCTTCCGCAATTTTGGCGGGCGTCTTGGCCTTCTTGACGGGCTTCGACGAGGCGATCAGCTTCTTGAGGTGCGTTTCGTAGGCCTTCGGGCTGAGGGGCAGCTCGACGGTGACGTTCTTGAAGGAGGAGTAGAGCATCGCGTTGGCGAGTTCGACGGATTTGATGCCTCCTCGGCCGGGGCGACGAGCTTCTCACCATGGAGGATGGCGTTGGTGAAGTTTTGCAGGATGCCCTGGTGCTGCGGGCCGCTGTCCTTGCAGGGGATGTCGATCGTCCACGTCTCGGGCCGCGAGAACAGACCCTTCGTGGTCTTGAGGAACTGGCTCTGGCCGACCGTGTTGCGCAGCCAGGTGAGCTTGCCGCCCTCGACGATGATGCGACCGTTTTCGCCGCAGACCTCGAGGCGGTTGGTGCCCGGCGCTTCGCCCGTGGTGGTGATGAAGACCCCGGTCGCGCCGTTCGGGTATTCGAGGTAGGCGGTCACGGCGTCCTCGACCTCGATCTTGTGGTACTTGCCGATTTTGCAGTAGGCGCGAACCGCGCTTGGCATGCCGAAGAGCCACTGCATGAGGTCGAGATTGTGCGGGCACTGGTTGAGCAGCACGCCGCCGCCCTCGCCCTTCCAGGTGGCGCGCCAGCCGCCGTTGTCGTAGTAGGCCTGCGGGCGGAACCAGTCCGTGACGATCCAGTTCACGCGGGTGATCTCGCCCAGTTCGCCGCCGGCGATGATCTCGCGCAGCTTGATGTAGTGGGGGTCGGTGCGCTGGTTGAACATCGCGCTGAAGACGACCTTCTTGTCCGTGTGGGCGGCGATGAGGCGTTCGGCGTCGGCCTTGTGCACGGAAATGGGTT
>JAAZAI010000592.1 GCA_012514445.1 Lentisphaerota bacterium | reverse complement strand
TCGGCCTCCGAGGTGTCGAAGACCTGCGGCGAGGCGCTTTCCACGACGTAGTTCACGATGTTGTCGGTGCCGCCCATGGCCGTCTGGGAGGTGAGGACGATCAGGTCGCGGTTTCGCATCTGGGCCGTCCGGTTGGAGAGATCCTTGATCCGGAAGGTGACGGTCGATCCCGTGGGCGGGAACGTGAACGCGCCGACGACATGGAGCCGGTCGCTGTCGTTCTCGTCAACTTCGACTTCGTACACGAAATCCCCGGCGGGGGAGAACGTGCTGGTGATGGTGAAGAGCCCCACTTCGTCCTGCATGCCCGGGGAGAGAATCGCGCCCGGGAGAAAATACTTCGTGCCCAGCGGGTACAAGTCCCTGCCCAGACCGCCGATCGTTCCACCGGCTTCGATCTTGGGGTAGTTGTAGACATCGACGCCTGCTCCGATGTCGTAGCGCGCGCCGGCCTTCACGCCGCCTGTCGGGACTGGAGCACTGGCTCCGCCTGCGACCAGTCGGCCTTCGTAAACGGTCACGCCGCCGGCGCGCCGCCAGTCGGGGCCGTTGAACGTCAGTGTGCCAGGACCGCGCTTTTCCAAATTGAACACACCCGTGACGGTGCCGTTGAAGGTCCGGTCGCTGGGCCCGTCGAAGGCTAGGATTGTTTTTGCTGTCGACTGGTAGACGCTTCCAAAGAGGTTGCTGTACGTGCCGATCTGGTCTTCTCCTGCGAGCGAGACGATGTCTCGGTAGCCGCGCGCGAAAACCAGGCTCGGGTGCGTCTGCGTCGAGCCGCCGGGCTTCGACCAGGTGATCGCCGCCTCGTTGGTGAACGTGCCGGTGCCGTCGGTGTTGATGATCACGTCGTCGCCGGCGAAGATCAGCTTGCCGGTCGTCCCGGTGACGAGCTTGTTCCCGTTCCCGGTCGCGATCAACGAACCGGATCCAAGCGTCAGGTCGTTGGTTCCAAGATCCAGCGTTTGCGCGGTGGTGGCCTCCATGCGGAGGCCCCAGACGCCGGTGTCGTCCGTCAATGCGATGTTGGAGGCGGTCTTGTAGAGCTTCGTCGGGTCGTTGCCCGCCGAGGCCAGCGCCAGATAGTCGCCGGTGGCGCAGGCGAGGATCGTGTCGTCGGCGCCGACTTTCACGTAGTTCGATCCGTTGAACGCCCACGGTTTCCAGATGCCGTTGGTGTTTGTGGCGCCGGTGATGCGGGTGCGGCCGCCGTTGGCGTCGCTGAAAAGCAGGGACGTTCCCGAGACCCGCTGAACGGATTCGATGATCAGATCCGTCGACGCGCCATTGGCGCGCAGCGTCTTGAGCTGGCCGGACTGGAGGTCTAGCAGGGAGATGCTTTCGGCCACCGGCGTCGAGGCGTTCCCCTTCAATTCGAATGAACCGCCGTTGCGCACCGTCCGCACGGGGATGCCGCTGGCGATGCGGTCGCTGTTCGCCGCCGCGGTGTTGTCGAGGACGAAGTAGGTGTCGTGGTTGTCGGAGTAGTCCATCCGGCAGTCGAGGTCGATGCTCGCCGCCGACTGGATCTTGCCGCCGTAGGTCGTCACGCTGGAGGAGTCCGTGTAGCTGGCGCCGATCACGACGGTGTAGCATTGCGGGATGAGCGAGCCCCCGATGTCCCAGGTGCCGCCGATGACGGTGCCGCCGTTGGAGTCGCCGACGAAGGTGACGCTGTGGCCGCCGCCCTGATCCGAGACGTTGCCGAAGGCTTTCAGCCGTGAGCCAAAGGTCGTCAGCGGCGCCCAGGTGCTCGATCCACCGATGACGACGTTGCAGGCGAGCCCCCCGGTCTGGGTGCCGTTGCCGTCGCCGCTGATCTTGCCGCTCCGGATGGTCAGCGTCTGCCCAAGCCCCTCGACCACCGTGGCGTTTGGCGTGCCGCTGAACTGCACGTCCCCGACCGACTGGTCAGTGACGAGCTGGATAGGAACCGTCAACGGCACAAGCCGGGCCTGGTCGTTCGTCGTGGGCACCGTGTCGTTGGACCAGTTCGCCGCGGTTCCCCAGGCGTTGTCGCCGCCGCCGCCGTCCCAGGTGCGCGTGACGCCCCAGGCTGAAGCGGCGAACGCGAGGAGTGATGCTGCCATGCATGCCAGTCGTGGAATGATGTTCATGTGAGTCTCCCTTGGTTTGTCTTCTTGGCTGCCGGGGCTGCACGCGCCGAAGCGTGCGAGTCCGAGGGGGGTTGTATTGCCGATGGTAATATGATAACGAATCGCCGGCCGGGATTCTCACCGGTTTTGAGCGAAATCTGCTTGTATCCTAAGAATTTCGCTTGTCTTTCCCCGTCAATATCC
>JAAZAI010000591.1 GCA_012514445.1 Lentisphaerota bacterium | reverse complement strand
GCGCGGCCCGCGGCCGTGTGCTTCGAGCTCACCAAGCTCCACGAGCGCGTCGAGCGCGGCACGCTGCCGGAACTCGCCGCCCGCTTCGCCGACGCGAAGGTGAAAGGCGAGATCACGATCGTCATCGGCGGCCGCACCCGCGCCGCCGCCGCCGCGGACGCCGACCTGGACGACGACGAGCCGGCGGGGTAGGGGCTAGGGGCTAGGTGCTAGTCGCTAGTCCTGAGGGGGCGCGGGAAATTCCGTCACGCTTCTCCCGACTGATCTTCCCGTAGCAGTTGTAGGGTCTTCACCCTGCCACTAGCGACTAGCCACTTGCGACTAACGACTCGATCGGGCAGGCGGCGGGGCTGCCCCCCCCGGTCTGCTTGACGGGTCGTCCTTACGTCAACCCCGCCGACTGACCGAATACCAATCGGCTCATATTGTGCTTGAATTTGAGCCGATTAAAAGGTAGGATCGGCTCATGAAATTCAACTGGGAACTGGCTGGCTGGCCGAATTTCACGTGCGATTCATCGCGGCTGCACGAGGTGGTCACGGCGTATTCGGAACGGCTCGGCGCCCTTCGGACGCTGGTGTCGCTGTTCGACGCCGGGGTGATGGAGGACCGTGCGATCGGCCAACTGGCGAACGAGGCCGTCGACACGTCGGCCATCGAGGGTGTCCATCTGGACCGCAACGCCGTCATGTCTTCGGTTTGCAGACGTCTCGGCCGCGCCGTGCCGAATGCCCGGACGCGTGACGAGGCGGCGGAGGGATTCGCGGCGTTGATCCTTGACGTGCGGGAGACCTATGATGCGCGGCTGACGAAGAAGATGCTGCTTGATTGGCACGCCTGTCTCTTCCGGGGTGGACGAGGCCCGGTCGCAGCCGGGAGGTTTCGGACGCATCCCGAGCCCATGGTGGTTCTTTCCGGCGGGATCGAGGGCGGGGACGTCCGGTTCGTCGCGCCCCCGTCGAGCCGGGTCGGGGCCGAGATGGCGAAGTTCATCGCCGGGTTCAACGCCCCGGTTGGGGCCTCCTCGCTCCATCCCGCCGCGCGGATCGCGATCGCCCATCTGCATTTCGAAAGCATCCATCCTTTCGAGGACGGGAACGGGCGCATCGGCAGGATGCTCGTCTGCAAGGCCCTCGCCCGGGATCTCGGACTGCCCGTCCTGCTGCCCGTCTCGGTGGCGATCCGCAAGGTTCGGACGGAATACTACGAGGCCATCCACGCGGCGTCCCGGACGCTCGACGCCACGGACTGGTGTCTGTTCTTCATCCGCATTCTCGCGGACGCGATGGACGACATGGCGGGCGAGCTGGTGTTTCTCGCCAAGAAGATCCAGTTCTTCGCCGAGCACGCCGGTCATTTGAACCCCCGACAAGACCGGGTGTTGCAGCGCATGGCGGAGGCGGGTGCCGCAGGGTTCGCGGGCGGCATGAACGCGGCGAAATACCAGAAGATCGCGAAGACATCGAAGGCCACGGCAACCCGCGATCTGGCGGCGCTTGCCCGAGCCGGGGCGCTCGTCAAAACCGGCGCCGGCCCCTCCGTGCGCTACCACCTCCCTTTTGGGAGTCGCTAGGGAGTGGGGGCTCGCGACGGGGGTTGGTCTTACTCAATCCTGATTTAACTCAGGAATGGTAAAGAAAATTCCTGTCTTTAGTCCGGTTTGGTATTGACGGGGGCTGGGGCAATGGCCTATTCTTAACGCCATGAAGGACATCGCTCGACTTTACACGGACATCGTGGTGCGGCACTTGGCGGAAGACCGCCAGATGGTTTTCATTTCCGGCCCCAGGCAGGTCGGGAAGACAACCTTGTGTGCAGGGCTTTCCACCCGCTACTTGAACTGGGACAACGGCGAACACCGGCTTGTCATCTTGCGTGGCGAATCGGCGGTGGCCGAGATCGCCGGAGTGAATCAGGCGACGGAGCAGAAACCGGTGCTCGTTCTCGACGAACTTCACCACTACGCGAAGTGGAAGTCCTTTCTCAAGGGCTTCTACGACGTCCAAGGTCGCGATGTTCGCGTGATCGTGACTGGCTCCGCTCGTCTCGACGTGTACAAACGAGGCGGCGACAGCCTGATGGGGCGTTATTTCCCGTATCGGATGCATCCGCTTTCGGTTGGTGAACTGCTCCGGCCGAGAATCTCCGAGTCCGAGATTGCCGATCCCGTGGCGCTCTCGGCGACGGACTGGGAAGCGCTTTCGACTTTCGGCGGTTTTCCCGAACCCTTCTCGAAGGCGCGGACGTCTTTTCTCACACGCTGGCAGCGTCTGCGCTTCGATCAACTTCTCCGAGAGGACATCCGAACGGACACGCGGATCCGCGAACTCGGGCAGATCGAGGCGCTGGCCCGCATCCTCTCCCGGCGATCCGGAGAGCAGGTCGTCTATGCCTCTTTGGGCAGCGAGGTGCAAGTCGACGAGGTGACGGTTCGGAAGTGGATTTCCACGCTGAACGCGTTCTTTTTCGGCTTTCTGGTGAAGCCTTGGTCGAAACGGGTCGCCAACGCCATCCGGAAGACGCCGAAATGGTACCTTCGCGACTGGTCGTCGATCCAGGATCCCGGCAG
>JAAZAI010000590.1 GCA_012514445.1 Lentisphaerota bacterium | reverse complement strand
TCGGCTACCGGGGGACGTTCAACCTGGAGACGCCGGGAGAAGGAGTCAGCGCCGGCACGCCGCTCTGGATGCGCGAGAAGAAGCTCGCGTTCATCCGCGAATGCCTGGACCGCTTCCTCAACGGAGATAAGGCATGAAGTTTTCCGAGCACCCGCTGAAAGAAGCGCTGAAGCTCTTCGTGTTCGACCTCGACGGCACCGCGCTCGGGGGATACCAGCCCTATGTGCGCCTTCCCGAAGCCTTTTGCGAGCTACTGGACGACCTGCACGCGAATGGCTGCCGATGGGCGATCAACACCACCTGGGATCCCCACGGCCAGTGGGAGCTCGTGAGGCAGAGCGGCGTCAGAAGCCGCCCCCTCTTCTATGCGGGCGAATTCGGATGCGTTCTCGCCGAGGACGGCCCCGACGACGCGGTGCCGATCCGCGAGTACTGCGACGCAAACGCGGAGCGCCTGCGCGAAATCCGGCGGCGGGAGATGATACCGCTGTTCCGCCGGGTCGTCGCGAAACACCTCTTCGAGGTCATCCACGACTACGGCCATCTGTTCCAGATCGTCGTCGCCCCGGAGGCGCGGGATTCCCTCGCCGAGGACATCGCCGCCTGGCAGAACGAATGCCCGGGGCTGATGGTGCGGCTGTCCGGGGCGAACCTTTCGGCCCGCCCGGCGTTTCTGAACAAGGGGCTGGCCCTGCGCGAGGCGATCCGGCGGTTCGGGCTGGAGCCGAAGGCGATCCTGACCGCGGGCGACGAAGAGGCGGACCTGGCGATGATGACGCCCGAGTGCGCCTTGTACACCGTCTGCCCGTCCCAGGCCGCGGAGCGGGTCAAGGCGACCGTGCTCGCCCGGCAGGGCCGCGTGGGACGGAAGCCCTACAGCGACGGGGTGATCGACGCGTTCATGCGCCTCGAACGCATCGGGGCGGCGGGCCCTGCGTCCTAGCCATCCCCTAGTCCCTACTTTCGGACAGGCCCTCGGCCGCAAGCTGCATGATGCTGGAGGTCAGGATGAGCGCCATCCCGAACATTTCAAGCCCCTCCTCCACGACATTTTTGAGGATGCGGACACGCTCGACGTCGTAAAGCGTGTACCAGATGTACTTGGAACCGAAAAGACGCGAGAAAACCAGCACGCAGAGCAGTCCGGTCATCATGAATGGGCAGGCCCGCGAACGAGCGAACACGGCGAGACCATGAACAAGGGTCTCCTTGTTTTTGACCGCCAGCCGGATGAAAAAGGCCGCGGCGGCCAGCGCGAAGAAAACCCAGCTTCCATGGGCGAGCCTGTCGGTCACCCAGTCAAGCTCGCGTATCGCCATGCACATCAGGAATCCCCCGATGAGAACCATTCCGCCGGCAATGTCGCGATGCCGCAGCGCCGTCTTCAGGAAAACCACGGACGACAGGAAAAGCATCGAGACCTGGCTCGCCTCGACGAAGGAATCCTCGCCACAAGTCCCCCGCAGCACGACGACTTCGAAAAAAAGCGTCAACGTCACCGCGAGACATGCCGCAAAGCCACCGATGGCTTCGTAGAGGGCATGTCGGATCGATTTCCAGTCACGGTCCTTGTCTGTCATCGTGTGGCCTCCCAAGTTGATTGACGTCGGCCCCCCGCCTACTGCTCCCGTCGTTCCCCGCGCGTGAAGAGGGAGACGATCGCCGGCAGGACGGTCAGCGTGAAGAGGCCGGCGACGAGGATGCCGCCCACGGACGCCACGCCGATGCCCACGCGGTTCTCGGAG
>JAAZAI010000589.1 GCA_012514445.1 Lentisphaerota bacterium | reverse complement strand
GCTTGCGCTCGGGGTCCGCCACGCCCGCCAGCTTGTCGAGGAAGCGGTCCGCGACGTCCAGATACGCCAGATTCGCGCCGAGTTCGTCGCGGAAGACCTTGACGACGTCCTCGGACTCGTTCTTGCGCATGAGGCCGTGATTGACGTGGACGCACTCGATCTGCGGGCCGATCGCCTTGACGAGCAGCGCCGCGACGACCGAGCTGTCCACGCCGCCGGAGAGCGCCAGCAGCACCTTGCCGCCGCCAACCTGCTGGCGGACGAGCTCGACCTGGTCGGCCACGAAGTTCTTCATGTTCCAGTTCTTCGCGGCCTTGCAGGTCTCGAAGAGGAACGGCTTGAGGATCTTGTTCGCGCCCGCCTTCGACTTCGGCCAGGCGTCCACGCGCAATTCGCACTTCGCGCGCGGATGCGCGACGGCCATCACGGGAATCCCGGTCTTGTAGATCTCGGCCTTGACGTCGATGCGCCTGCCGTCGACGACGTTGTTCGGACCGCCGGAGAGGATCACGCCCTTCACGTTCGGGAGCGCCTTGAGCTCGCGCGCCGCGATGTCGTGGGGATAGATTTCGCTGTAGACGCCGAGCGCGCGGATCTGGCGCGCAAGCACCGTGTTCTGCGTGCTGCCAAGGTCTAGAATGACGATCATGTCCTGTTTCATGCCTGCTCCTGGATGTGACGGGCGTTCCCGCCCTGAACCCTGCCGCCCTCCGGGCGGCTACTCCCATTCGATGGTGCCGGGCGGCTTGCTCGTGATGTCGTAGACGACGCGGTTGACGCCGGCGACTTCGTTGATGATGCGGCTGGAGATGCGCTGCAAGAGCTCGTGCGGCAGGTCGACCCAGTCCGCCGTCATGCCGTCGACGGAGGTGACCGCGCGCAGGCCGAGGACATATTCGTAGGTGCGGCTGTCGCCCATCACGCCGACGGTCTTTACGGGAAGAATGACGGCGAAGGCCTGCCAGATTTTGTCGTAGAGCCCGGCGAGCTTGATCTCGTTGACCATGATCGCGTCCGCCTCGCGCAGGATGTCGAGCGTCTTGCGCGTCACCGCGCCGAGGTGGCGCACGCCCAGCCCCGGCCCCGGGAACGGCTGGCGCATGACGACCGACTCGGGAAGGCCGAGCTGGCGGCCCACTTCGCGGACTTCATCCTTGAAGAGGCGCGCGAGCGGCTCCAGCAGCTTGAACTTGAGGTCCTTCGGAAGGCCGCCCACGTTGTGGTGGCTCTTGATCATGTGGGAGGGATTGCCGTTGATCGAGACGCTCTCGATGACGTCGGGGTACGTGGTGCCCTGCGCGAGCCACTGGACGTCCGGGATGGCGCGGGCGGCGTCGGCGAAGACCTCGACGAACTCGTGCCCGATCGCCTTGCGCTTCGCCTCAGGCTCCTCGACGCCGGCGAGCTTGTCGAGGAAGCGGTCGGCCGCGTCCACGAAGCAGAGGTCCATCTTGAAATTGTCGCCGAAGAGCTTCTTCACGCCCGCGGCCTCGTTCTTGCGCAGCAGGCCGTTGTCGACGAAGATGCAGGTGAGCTGCGGGCCGAGGGCCTTGTGCAGCAGCGCGGCGGCGACCGAGGAGTCCACCCCGCCGGAGAGGCCGAGGATGACGTGCTCGCCGCCGACCTTCGCCTGGATGTCCGCGACGGCCTCCGCGATGAACGAGGCCATGGTCCAGGCGCCGGAGCAGCCGCAGACGCCGCGGCAGAAATTGCGGAGGATCGCGGCGCCCTGCTCGGTGTGCACGACCTCGGGATGGAACTGGATGCCGTGGAACCCGCGCGCCGGGATGGCGATCGCGGCGTGCTCCGTGTTGTCCGTCTCGGCCACGCGCACGGCGCCGGGCGGAAGCTCCGCCACCTTGTCGCCATGGCTCATCCAGACCTTGAGCGGCGACTTCACGTCCGCGAAAAGCGGATTCTCCGCCACGACGCGCAGCTCGGCGCGGCCGTACTCGCGCGCGCTGCCGCGCACGACCTTGCCGCCGAGCGCCTGCACGGCGATCTGCATGCCGTAGCAGATCCCGAGGATCGGGATGCCGAGATCGAAGATCGCGGTGTCGATCGTCGGCGCGCCCTCCTCGTAGACGCTGGCGGGGCCGCCGGAGAGGACGATGCCGCGCGGTTTCTGGGCTTCGATAGTCGCGGCGGAGGTGTTGAAGGGGACGACCTGGCTGTAGACGTTGCACTCGCGGATGCGACGCGCGATGAGCTGGCTGTACTGGGAGCCGAAGTCGAGGACGAGGACGGTTTCGGTCATGGAAGTGCCTGGGACTGAAGATTGAAAATCGGAATTCTATCACAACGCACCGCCCGATGAAACGGATTTTCAAAGGGCGGTACCCGATCTCGCACTCCCCCGGAGCCCCCGGGGGTGTGTGTCAGAAAAGTGACATGATTTTGGTAAAGGGACTCATGCGAACACCCCAATGGTGAACATTCCCGTTTTCCTGATTTCAAATTCAACCCTTCCTTTGAAGCGTCAGGGCGCACACGGCGTGTGGTTTTTATATCAGGAAATCAAGAAATCAGGAAGGGACGACGGTGTCGTGGAATCGTGTTGTCGATTGTAATATCGAATCAAACTTCGATATTACAATCAGGACTTTGTTGGGTTCAACGAAGCTCGCGACAAAGCTTGCAGACAGCTTTCAACTCCCGAAAAAACAAAATCCGCTCACCTCCCTGACACCGCCACGGCCCCCCGGCGACGGGGCGCCGGGATCCGTGCTTGACAAATGACGAACACGTGTTCTAAGATTGCGGCGTTTTGGATTCGCGTCACGAGGATCGCCATCGGATCCCTTCATCTTGCGAGGATGAGACGCCTCGGTCGTCACCGCCCCCCAGCAACAGCGTCAACAGGAGAGATCATGAACATCCGGCCTGCTTCGTCATTGTGCGCGTCCCTCTTCATCCCTCTCGCCGTCGGGGCCGAGGCCGCGCTCTTTCCGTTCGTGATGGGCGGAAACGAGCCCAACGCGGGCATCGCCGATGTGTCGTGGCTCAACGAGAAGCCGGCGGGCAAGCATGGATTCGTCTCGGTCCGGGACGGGCATTTCGTCGACGGAAGCGGTCGGAGAATCCGGTTCCTCGCGACCAATTTCACGTTCGGCAGCGCGTTCCCGTCGCATGAAGAGGCGGACGCCCTGGCCGCGCGCCTGGCCAGCATGGGCATGAACTGCGTCCGGTTCCACCACATCGACAAGCACTCCGCTCCGGCGGGGATCTGGCTTGGCGGGCGTCCGAAGCTCGACACCTTCGACCCCGGGCAGCTCGACAAGCTGGACTACTTCATCGCCCAGCTCAAGAAGCAGGGGATCTATGCGAACCTGAATCTCCACGTGTCGCGCCAATACTGGGAGGGCGCGGATTTCGACGAGGGGATCGGGAAGGACGGCACGCGAAGCGGCACGTTGCCGAAGTACGGGAAGGGTCTCGACAAAATCGACGGACGCATGGTCGCCATGCAGCGCGACTATGCGCGCGATCTGCTGACGCACGTCAATCCCTACACCGGCCTCGCCTACGTGGCGGATCCCTGCGTGGCGATCGTCGAGATCAACAATGAGAACACGCTGTTCGACCTCGACATGGACTCGCTTCCCGCGTCCTACCGCCAGGACATCCAGGCGAAGTGGAACGCCTGGCTTCGTCGGCATTATGCCGACACTGCGGAACTCGGCGCGACGTGGGGTCGCGCCGTTCCCCTGGGCGACGAGTTGCTGACGGCGCCGCCCAGCGCAGAAGGCAAGAACTACCTGCAAGTCGACGCCGCGTCGCCGCATGCGCTCTCGGCGCAACTTCTCAAACGGCCGGAACACGCCTGGATGGCCCAGTTGCAATGGAGGAATCTGACGCTCGAAAACGGCAAGCTCTACACGTTCTCCTACGCCATCCGATCCGATGTCGAGCGCAACATGCGCTTCTTGACCCGCTATCAACAGCCGGATTGGCACGGATGCGGACTGGCAGGCGCGGCGAAGGCGACGCCGAAGTGGACGCAACACTCGGTATCGTTCGTCGCCCAGAACTGCGTGTCGAACCAGACGAGGATCGACTTCGTGCTGGGCGATTCGCCGATGGGCAAGTTCGAGATGAAGGAGGTTTCGCTGCGCCCCGGCGGCGAGCGCGGACTGCTGGCGGACGAGTCGCTTGAGGCGGGCACGGTGGGGCTGCGGCGGGACGGCGTCTCCGGGACGAAACGCGGCGAGGACTGGTTCCGCTTCATCGGCGAGACGGAACGGGCCTACGTCGCGGGCATGAAGGACTACATCCGGAACGAGTTGAAGTGCCGGGCGCCGCTCATCGACTCGCAGGCGAGCTATGGCGGACTCTCCGGCGTCTACCGCGAATCGCAGAACGATTTCATCGACATGCACAGCTACTGGCAGCATCCGAGTTTCCCCGGCAAACCCTGGGATCCGGGCAACTGGCGGATCATGAACACGCCGATGTCGAGCGACCCCCGGTCCGGCGCCAATCTCGGACGCCTGGCGGCATTCCGCGTCGACGCGATGCCATTCACGGTGACGGAGTACGACCATCCGGCGCCCAGCCACTACGCGGCGGAGATGTTCCCCATGATCGCCAGTTTCGCCGCCGCGCAGAACTGGGATGGCGTCTTCCAGTTCGACTGGGGCGGCGTGAACGCCAAGGACGGCCAGATCGACAGTTATTTCTCGTTGAAAAACCACCCTGGGAAGCTGGCCTTCCTGCCGGCCGCCGCGCTGCTCTTCCGCCGAGGCGACGTGCCGGCGTTCGCCGCGGAAACCGTTCTGGACATACCATCCGCCGATCTCGACGCCCTGTCCTCGCGAGCGAACAACATGCAACAGCTCTGGAATCGCGCGGGATTCGGGGCCGCCGAAAGCCTCTCTCGCCGCCAGGCCGTCCGCTTCGTCGCCAAGTCCGGCAAGGCCGAGCCTGAAATCCGGAGGCAAGGCGATGACGCCGCCCCGTCGCCGATCCGGTGGACGGAGGGCCAGCCCTACCAGGTCGACGTACCCACGGCGAAAGTCGTCGTCGGCGCCTGCATGGGCAAGACGATCCGGCTGGAAGGCGTTGACATCGCCTTCGCGACGAACGCCTCCGGCTTCGCCTCCGTGGCACTGCTGTCCGTCGACGGCAAGCCGTTGCCGGAGTCGCGCAGGATGCTGCTGACCGCGGCCGGGAACGTGGAGAACACGGGCATGGCCTGGAACCCGGAACACACGACGGTCGGCCGCTCCTGGGGGCGTGCGCCGACCTTGTGCGAAGGCATCGGCGCGTCCATCAGCCTGAAGGCGCAGCCGGGCGGATTCCATCTGTACGCGCTGGACGGAAAGGGCAACCGCAAGGCCGAAGTGCCCGCGAAAGCCGACGAAGGGCGGTTTGATTTCGCCATCGGCCCCGAGTTCGAGACGTTGTGGTACGAGATCGCCCGCGAGTGATCATGAATAACGCGAAGATCAAGCTGGCGCCCGGCCAGGCGCCAGGAACGGGAGGCGACGGATGCGTCAAGCAGATCGACGTCGCCAACCTCGCCGGCGTCACCCGGGCGACGGTCAGCCGAGTCTTGAACAACTACAAGGACAGGTTCTCGGTGCGTCCGGAAGTCCGGCAGCGCGTTCTCGACGCCGCGGCCGCGCTGGGCTATCGTCCGAACCTGATGGCGCACACGCTGCGCAAGAAGACGAACAGCGGCCTTGTCGGATGGTTCGGCTCCATGTACCCCGTCACCTTTTCGACAAACGTCCTCGACGCGCTGACGGAAACGCTCTCGCGGCACGACCTGCTGCTGTCTCCGATCTACGCGACGGACGCGACGAAGCCGATCAAACTCCCCTGGTGGCGCATGGACGCCGCCGTGGTCTCGGGCGTCAAGAACCGGGGGGAGGTCGGCGGGCTTGAGTCGGCCCGCATCCCGTATGTCTGCGTGAACTGCCTTTGCGGGCCCCGGGGATCGTCTGTCCAGGTGGACGACGTCGGCGGCATGCGCCTCGCCTGCGGGCATCTGCTGGAACTGGGG
>JAAZAI010000071.1 GCA_012514445.1 Lentisphaerota bacterium | reverse complement strand
TGCAGGAGGGCGTCAAGCTGCGCACGCTCGTCAACCCCGAGTCGTTCGAGGTCAAGGGCGGCAAGGTCGTCGGCGTCGTCTGCCACCCGATGAAGCTCGGCGAATTCGACCGTTCGGGCCGCCGCCATCCCGAAGACGCCACGGAGGCCGCCAGGGAGACGATCCCGGCCGACCAGGTCATCGTGGCCATCGGCCAGGCCCTGGACGCCAAGGCGGTGTCGGGCGGCGTCGCTCTCGAGATCAACCCGCGCGGCTGGGTCAAGGCCGATCCGCGCACGGGCGCGACCTCGGAATCGTGGGTGTTCGCGGGCGGCGACGACGTCACCGGGCCGTCCTCGGTCGTCGAGGCGATCGCCGCCGGCGAACGGGCCGCCGTCGCGATCGGCCGGATGCTCGCCGGCGAGGACCAATCCTTCTGGCGCGGCTACCACGACGCGGGCGCGTCGTTCGATCCGGACGCCGATCCCGTGCCCTGGTCGCGGGAGCGGCTCCAGACGATCCCGCTCGAGAGGCGCCGCCAGAACTTCGCCGAGGTCGAGCAGCCGTGGAACGAAGCCACGGCGGTACGGCAGGCGAAGCGCTGCCTGCGCTGCGACTACGGCAAGCAGACTTGCGATCATGAAGGATGATCGGAGCCATTCCTCCTCCCCTCCATCGTTCCACACCCCTACCATTCCATCATTGCCATGAACATCACCATCAACGACCGGACTTTGGAAGTCGCCGAGGGCTCCACCATCCTCGCCGCGGCTCGGCAGGCGGGCATCGACATCCCCACGCTCTGCAACCTGGAGCACCGCGAGGCCATCGGCGCCTGCCGCGTCTGCCTCGTCGAGGTCGAAAAGGCCAAGACGCTCCAGGCCGCCTGCTCCACACCCGCCACCGAGGGCATGGTCGTGCATACGCATAGCGCGAAGGCGCGCGCCGCGCGCCGCCAGGTCGTCGAGCTGCTGCTCTCGGAGCACGACGGCGACTGCCCCACCTGCGACCGCGGCGACGACTGCGAGTTGCGCGCGCTGGCCCGGAAGATGGGGGTCTCGACGGTGCCGCTCCAGGGCGCGAAGGCGAAGGCGCACGTGGATTCGTCCACGCCCGCGCTGACGCGCGACAACGGCAAGTGCGTCAAATGCCGCCGCTGCGTGACGGTGTGCGGCGACGTGCAGGGCGTCGGCGCGCTCTTTCCCCAGGGGCGCGGCTTCCAGACCGTCATCGGCCCCGCCTTCACCCGCGACCTCGACTCCGTCGCGTGCGTCCAGTGCGGCCAGTGCGCGGCGATCTGCCCCGTGGGCGCCATCGTCGAGAAGACGAGCATCCCCGAGGTGTGGAAGGCGCTGGAGGATCCGACGAAGCACGTCGTCGTGCAGACGGCCCCGGCGATCCGCGCCGCGCTGGGCGAGTGCTTCGGCTACGAGCCGGGAACGCGCGTCACCGGCAAGATGGCCGCCGCGCTGCGCCGGCTCGGGTTCGACGCCGTGTTCGACACGAACTTCACCGCCGACCTCACGATCATGGAGGAAGGCACCGAGCTGCTCACGCGCCTGAAGCGCGCGCTCGTCGACAAGGAGTCCGTGGCGCTGCCCATGTTCACGAGCTGCTCCCCGGGCTGGATCAACTTCGCGGAGTTCTACTATCCGCAGTTCCTGCCGAACCTCTCCACGTGCAAATCGCCGCAGCAGATGTTCGGCGCCATTGCGAAGACGTACTACGCGCAGAAGATCGGCAAGAAGCCTTCCGAGATGGTCGTCGTCTCCGTGATGCCCTGCACCGCCAAGAAGTTCGAGGCGGGGCGGCCCGAGATGAACGCCAGCGGCGTGGCGGACGTGGACCATGTGCTCACGACGCGCGAGCTGGCCAAGATGATCCAGGAGGCGGGCATCGACTTCCGGTCGCTGCCCGACGAGGCGATGGACGCCCCGCTCGGCCTCTCCTCGGGCGCGGCGGACATCTTCGCCAACACGGGCGGCGTCATGGAGGCGGCGCTGCGCACGGCCTACGAGATCGTCACCGGCCGCGCGCTGCCCGTGGACAACCTGCACGTCGTCGCGGTGGCCGGGCTCGAGGGCGTCAAGGAGGCGGCGCTGACGATCGCGGGCACGAAGCCGGAGTGGGCGTTTCTCGAGGGCGTCGAGCTGAAGGTCGCCGTCGCGCACGGCCTCGGCAACGCGCGGCGTCTGCTCGAGCACATCAAGGCGAAGGGCCCGACGTACCACTTCGTCGAGGTCATGACGTGCCCGGGCGGATGCATCGGCGGCGGCGGTCAGCCGCGCTTCACCGACGACGCGGTGCGACTCAAGCGCATCGCGGCGATCTACGGCGAGGACGAGGGCAAGGCACTGCTCAAGTCCCACGAGAACCCGGACGTCCAGACGCTCTACCAGGAATTCCTCGGCAAGCCCCTCGGCGAGAAGTCGCACCACCTCCTCCACACGCACTACCACCCCAAGACGCGGATCGGGGCCGAGCCCGAACCCACCGAGCCCAAACCCGTCGTTTGAAGGGCGGGGGATGACCGGATCCGGCAGACGTGGCTAGCAGACACAGGCGTCCTGCGGTTCGTCCTTCGGACTCCCTGCGGACGCGGCGGGTGGCGATGTGGAGTCCGCTGGACGCAACGAGCCACACCTGGAGAGGCGCAATGCGCTACGAAACTGAAAAGCAACTCGCCGCCCGCGCCAAGGCGCTGGGCGATAGCGCCGCGGCAGACGCCTTGCCAGACCTCCTCGGCCTATGCCAATCGGCATCGCCCCTGGCACGTCGGCTCGCCGCCTCGGCCATCGGCAAGCTGGCCGGGATCGTCGATGCCGGCGCCGCGGTCGCAGCCCTGAAGCCAATGCTCGGCGACGTCCATCCCCAAGTGCGCCAGTACGCCGCAAAGGCGCTGGGCACTTACGGCCTTGCGGCCGAATCGGCGCTTCCCGCCTTGCGGGACATGCTGCGCAATCCCGTCGAGGCAGACTATGTGAAGCGTAGCGTCACCGCCGCCGGACTCGCGATCAAGGCGGCCATGGAGATCGCGGCGCGTCAGCGGGCCGAGACCTGCCGACGATGCGGACGAACCGTCGAACCGGACGAGTACGCCCGCTCGCAGCGTTTTTTCCAACGCACCCTCTGCGATGTCTGCTTCGACCAGACCTCCACTGAACGCCGCAATTTCGAGACTGCCGTCGAAGACAAGAAGAAACTCCGCACGCTTGCCGGCACGCTCGTGCAGTCGGATGGCGAACGGCGCATCGCCGACTGGCTCGCGGCCAACGCCATCGCGTACCGCTACGATGCGCGGCTTCGCATCGTCGAGGGTTTCCAGATTCGCCCAGACTTCTACCTGCCCGAGTATGACGTCTACATCGAGTACTGGGGCATGGACACCCCGCGCTACAAGGCCGGCATGTACCTCAAGCAAGACCTCTACATGCACGCAGGCAAGCGCCTGATCTCGCTCTATCCCGAGGATAAAACGCGACTCGACGACATCCTCGCCCCTAAGCTCGCGCAGTTCGGCCGCCGCGAAAACCATCCGGCATCGCATATCAAACCAGCCTCCCCCTGATTACGCGCCGCGGCTGAATGCCCTTGCAGACGAGAGGGAGATGAAGTAACCTCTCGAACCGCAAGTTTGTTTCAGAAAACAGTCTCTCGAGGAGCAAGATGTCGATGAAGGCGAAAACAAAGAAACGAGCGGGCGGAACGTTGAAGTACCGCGCGAAGGCGAGGACGGGAGAGCAGCTCAACCGCGTGGCGTTTCCGCTGGGCGGACTGGGCGCCGGCATGATGAGCCTCGAAGGAACCGGCGCGATCTCTCAGATGTCGCTCCGGCACAAGCCCGAGGTGTACCACGAGCCAGCCGTCCTGTTCGGCGCGCTGCACGTCAGGGGCGCCAAGACGGCTCGGGTGGTCGAGGGGCCGGTGCCGATGTGGAAGGCCTTCGGCCAGGAGGCCGCCGCCGCCGGCAACGGACTGAACGGCCGATCGTATGGCCTACCACGCTTCGCAAAGGCCTCGTTCACGTCGGCCTTCCCGTTCGCCGAGGTCGCGCTCGCGGATCCGAACATGCCCGTCGTCGCGACTATCCGCGGCTGGAGCCCGTTCACCCCGGGAAACGCGGACGATTCGTCGCTGCCTGTGGCTGCGCTCGAATACGTGTTCCGGAACCGGACGCGCAGCCCCGTCAAGGCCGTGTTCTCCTACCACGCCCAGAATTTCCTCAAGCTCGACGACGACGCCCGTGTCGATGCGATGGACGGCGGCTTCGTCCTCGTGCAACCGCCCGTCGAGGGCAAGCCGGATGCGGAGGCGTCGTTCGCCGTCGCGACCGACGAGCCTGCGGCGGCGGTCGACGCGGCGTGGTTCCGCGGCGGGTGGTTCGACGCGCTCACATCGGTCTGGAACCACATCGCCGCCGGCGATGTGGTTGCGCAGGCGCCATACGCCGAAGGCAAGCCGGGAGCCGGCGGCAGCCTCTACATCCCGTTCACGCTCAAGGCGGGGGCGACGAAGACGATCCGCATCCGCCTTGCCTGGCACGTCCCGAGCAGCGCCGTGAACGTAGGTTCCAAAAAGCCCGCGATCCCCGAGGAGGC
>JAAZAI010000588.1 GCA_012514445.1 Lentisphaerota bacterium | reverse complement strand
GTTTCCCACGCCGCTTCCCTGCGAGGTGGATCCAATTGAGGGAGAGATGAGGGACGTGACCGTGTCGGTCTAGGGTGGCGGATTCATGTGCCTGACGAAAGACACCCAGGTCGGGAACCTGTTTCTCGCTGCGGAAACCACACTGGACCTCGGCTTCCACACGCTTTACGTCGACTCCGCCCGCCACGACCTCGACGGGACCGTCCTCAACGAGGGCGAGATCGTGTGGGCTCAGCCGCTGACCGTCATCGTCATCCGCTGATGAAACACCGTCAAGACAATCCATCCCCCCGCCCCGGCGAGCCGCTTGCCATGTGGGCCCTGACCGGTCGGTTGGAGTCCGACGACGTCCGGCCTACCGTCGAATGGCCCGTGCAGCCATCGGGGCTCGTTTTCGAAACCAGCGGGCACCCGGTGTCGGTGGCAATCGACGGACGGGAAGCCGGGCGGTCATGCTGATCGAACAGGCACCCACACTGGGCGGCACCATGGTGCGCGCGGGGGTCGGCAACTGGGAACCGGGCGTCGGCGGAACCGGCATCCCCTTCGACCTCTATCGCCGGATGAAACGGATCCCCGACGCGGTCGGAATCACGCGGTTCGGTCGACATGCAGGCCGGACGCCACCCGGCGCCCCCCGCTTCCCAGGAGGGGAACTGATCCTCGACTCCGCCCACGCCTACCGCGACACGCTCTGCCGACACGGTGCGCCCGGAGGCCGCTGGGACTACGACTATGGACGAACCCATTGGCACGGCGTGGTATTCGAGCCCGAAGCCATGCGCCACGTCGTTGAGGCGGCTCTGGCCGAGACGGGGCGCTGTCGGGTGCTGACCCGCATGACATTCTCGCAAGTCGTGGTGCGGGAAGGACGTCTTGATGCGCTTCTTCTGACGGACGGTGCCTGTGTCCGCGCCCCCGTCTTCGTCGATGCCACCGGAGATGCCGCGCTCGCGCAGGCCTGCGGCTGCCCCACTGCATGTGGCGAGGATGCCCAAGCGACCTACGGCGAACCTTCGGCACCCGAACGGGCCACGCCTCGCGCCAACGGCGTCACGCTCGTCTATCGCATTGCCCTGGACGCCGAAACACCGCATTCGCCCATCCCATCCGACGTCCCCGACGCATGCTGGTGGCGTCCGGATTTTCCCGATGCTGTCTATACGCAGCACCCCTGCGGCGATTTCTCGGTCAACATGCTGCCGACGATGGAAGGCGCCGAATTTTTGTCGCAACCGCCGGAAGCGGCGTATGAGGAATGCAGACGGCGCGTCATGGCGCACTGGCGCGACAGTCAGCGTCGGTTTTCCGAGTTCCGCCGCTGCCGTCTGGCCTGGATCGCCCCCGCTCTCGGCATTCGCGAAACACGCCGCATCGTGGGGGAGTGCGTTCTCACCGAGCACGACGTTCGAGCCGGCCTGCGCGGGCAAACCCATGCCGACATCGTCGCCATCGCCGATCACCCCTTCGACACGCACGGCCGCGACAGCGCCGGTTGCCGCGAGCTCGCCTTCCCCTACGGCGTGCCGTTCCGCTGCCTGCTTCCGCGCGGAATCGACAATCTGCTGGTGGCCTCGAGGGCATCGAGCTTCAGCGCACTGGCGGCGTCGAGCTGCCGCCTCTCGCGGACGATGATGCAACTGGGCCAGGCTGCAGGCACGGCGGCCGCGCTCGCGCTGGATGCCGGGCTACCCCTGCGGTCGCTGCCGCCGGAGACATTGCGCGACGCGCTGCGCGGCCAGCACGTGTCGCTCACATGGCCGATGCCGGAAGCGCTGGCCAGCCACCTGGATCGGGAGGACGCCCCATGAAGAGTAGATGACGATGCAGAACCGCGGCGCGGCATTCCGCCGACGTCCTGATTCTCGCGGCATCTGTTTGTCCATTTGGAGAAAACCGACCATGCATCACACACGCATCATCGACGTCATGGCGTGCGGGGCTGCCGGAGACGGAAGTACTCTGGACACAGCCGCCGTCAACCGCGCCATCGAAACCTGCGCATCGAAAGGAGGCGGGCAGGTCTTTTTCCCGCCCGGACACTACCTTTCCGGAACCGTAGTTCTGCGAAGTCATGTCTCCCTGCGCCTCGAAGCGGGTGCGCGCTTGATGGGCGCTCCTGATCTCTCGCTCTACCAAAGCTATTCGGCACCCGCCGGAACGCCGGAGGCGAAGAGTCCGGAATGGCATCGGGCGTTGGTCCTCGGAGTGAATGTCGAGGATGTCTCCATTGTCGGCGAAGGCGTGATCGACGGACAATGCGTGTTTGACGCGCACGGCGAAGAACACATGAGGGGGCCGCATGCAGTTTTGATTGGCAGCTCCCACGACGTGTCAATCCGTGGCATCTCGCTGTCCGACGCCGCCAACTATGCGATTCTGATCGAGTTTTCGGATCAGATCGAGGTGCGCGACGTCAAGATCTGCGGAGGATGGGACGGCGTTCACTTCCGCGGGTGGTTGGATCGACCCTGCAAGGGGCTTTCGATCATCGGGTGCCGCTTTTTCACGGGCGACGATGCGATCGCCGGGCGCTACGCG
>JAAZAI010000587.1 GCA_012514445.1 Lentisphaerota bacterium | reverse complement strand
CGACGGCCTCCTGGAGCATGCGCTTCTCGTTGCGGATGATGACGTCGGGCGTCTTGAGCTGCTGGAGGTTGCGCAGGCGGTTGTTGCGGTTGATGACGCGGCGGTAGAGGTCGTTCAAGTCCGACGTGGCGAAGCGGCCGCCTTCGAGGGGGACGAGCGGGCGCAGCTCGGGCGGGATGACGGGCATGACCGTGAGGATCATGTGCTCGGGCCGGCTGCCGCTGGTGCGGAAGCCCTCGCAGACCTTCATGCGCTTGGTGATCTTCTTGCGCGTCTGCTTGGACTTGGTGGTCTCGATCTCCTCCTCGAGGCTCTTCATGAACGCGTCGAGGTCGACGCGCGAGAGGACCTTGCGGATGCCCTCCGCGCCCATGATGGCCTCGAAGGAGTCGCCGTACTGCTCGAAGTAGTCCTGGTACTCGGCCTCGGTCAAGAGCTGGTTGGGCTTGAGCGGCGTGTCGCCGGGATCGGTCACGAGATAGTCCTCGTAGTAGATCACGCGGTCGAGGGCGCTGGCCGTCATGTCCAGCAGCAGGCCGATGCGGCTCGGGGAGCACTTGAGGAACCAGATGTGCGAGACGGGCACGGCCAGCTCGATGTGGCCCATGCGGTGGCGCCGCACGCGGGAGACGGTCACTTCGACGCCGCAGCGGTCGCAGATGATGCCCTTGTGCTTGATGCGCTTGTACTTGCCGCAGGCGCATTCCCAGTCGCGCGTGGGCCCGAAGATCTTCTCGCAGAAGAGGCCGTCGCGCTCGGGGCGGTAGGTGCGGTAGTTGATCGTCTCCGGATTGCGGACTTCGCCGTGGCTCCAGGAGCGGATGACGTCGGGCGAAGCCAGCGTGATGCCGACGGCGTCGTACTGGTCGGCATTGCGCTTCTCGTCGAAGATTTCCTTGGCAACGAATGGATTCAAAGTGTGCCTCCCGTGTTTAGTTTCTGGCCTTCGCCTTGTGCGCGGCGTCGGGGATGAGCTTCATGTCCAGGCAGAGGCCGTTGAGCTCGCTCATGAGCACGGAGAAGGTCTCCGGCATGCCCGCCTGCAGCGTGTTCTGGCCCTTGACGATGGACTCGTAGATGCGGGTGCGGCCCGCCACGTCGTCGGACTTGACGGTGAGCAGCTCCTGGAGGGCGAAGGCGACGCCGTAGGCCTCGAGGGCCCAGACTTCCATTTCGCCCATGCGCTGGCCGCCCGCCTGCGCCTTGCCGCCCAGCGGCTGCTGGGTGACGAGCGAGTAGGGGCCGACGGCGCGCGCGTGGATCTTGTCCGTGACGAGGTGGTGGAGCTTGAGCATGTAGATCACGCCCACCATGACGCGCTGGTCGAAACGCTCGCCGGTGCGGCCGTCGAAGAGGTCCGACTTGCCGTCCTGGGTGATCCAGCCGTAGTCGGCCTTCTTCGAGGCCTGCTCCAGCAGGTCGTGCACCTGGTCCTCGAGCACGCCGTCGAAGACGGGCGTGGTCGCGTGCAGGCCCAGGGCGCGGCAGGCCGCGCCCAGATGCGTCTCGAACACCTGCCCGATGTTCATGCGCGAGGGCACGCCCAGGGGGTTGAGCACGATGTCCACCGGCTGCCCGTTGGAGAGGAACGGCATGTCGCACTCCGGCACGATGCGGGCGACGACGCCCTTGTTGCCGTGGCGGCCGGCGAGCTTGTCGCCGACGGAGAGGTTCTTCTTCTCGGCGATGTAGACCTTGACGGACTTGATCATGCCGCGTTCGGAGCCGGAGCCGGTCTCGATCTCGCGGCGCTCGTCCGCGGCCTTCTCCTCGAGCTCGTCGAACTTCGGGTTGTACTCGTCGACGATCTCCATGATCTTGACGCGCACGGGGCTGCTCTCGATCTGGATCGACTTGCGCTTCTCGGCCAGCGCGGCGAGCAGCGCCTTGGTGATCTTGCGGTTGGCCTGGATGATGACCTCGCCGGTCTCCTGGTCGACCACGTCGAGGGAGATCTTCTCCCCGAGCAGCACGTTGCTGAGCGCGACGGTCAGCTCCTCCTGGAGCTTCTTGCGGCCCGAAGCGAGGTCGGACTCGACGTCCTTGAGCGTGCGCTTGGGGGCGGCGGGAGCCTCCTGGAAGATCGAGGCGGTGGAGGGCGGCGCGCCCTTGCGCACGTCGGTCGTGATCTTCACGTCCATCACGATGCCGTAGGTGCCGGGCGTGACGGTGAGCGAGGAGTCGCGCACGTCGGCCGCCTTCTCGCCGAAGATCGCGCGCAGGAGGCGCTCCTCGGGCAGCAGCTCGGTCTCGGACTTCGGCGTGATCTTGCCGACGAGGATGTCGCCGGGGACGACTTCGGCGCCGATGCGGATGACCCCGTTCTCGTCGAGGTTGCGCAGGGCGTCCTCGCCGACGTTCGGGATGTCGCGGGTGATCTCCTCCATGCCCAGCTTCGTCTCGCGGGCGCTGCATTCGAACTCGCAGATGTGCACCGAGGTGAAGACGTCCTCGCGCACGACGCGCTGGGAGACGACGATCGCGTCCTCGAAGTTGTAGCCGCACCACGGCATGAACGCGACGAGCAGGTTCTTGCCCAGGGCGAGTTCGCCATGATCCGTGGCCGGACCGTCGGCGAGGACGTCGCCCTTGCGGACGAGCTGGCCTTCGCGGACGACGGGCTGCTGGTTGAAGCAGGTGCCGGCGTTGGTGCGGCGGAACTTCTGGAGGGGGTAGCGCTGGTAGCTGCGCTTGGCGGAGCTCTTCGTGGGGCGCTTGCCGTCCTCGGAGACGACGACTTCGCAGGCGTCGACGGAGGCGACGATGCCGGGCTCCTCGGCGACGACGACGACGCGCGAGCCCTTGGCGGCGCGGTCTTCGAGGCCGGTGGCCACGTAGGGGCGCTCCGTGCGCAGCAGCGGCACGGCCTGGCGCATCATGTTCGCGCCCATCAAGGCGCGGTTCGCGTCGTCGTGCTCCAGGAACGGGATGAGGCCGGCGGCGATGGAGATCACCTGCATCGGCGAAACGTCCATGTACTGGACGCGCGAATTCGGCGCCTCGGTGAACTCCGCCTTGTAGCGGCACATCACGCGCTCGTTGCGGAATGAATTGTCAGGGTTGAGCGGCGCGTTCGCCTGGGCGATGACGTAATCCTCCTCCTCGTCGGCGGAGAGATATTCAACCTCGTCAGTCACCTTGCCGTCCACAACCTTCCGGTACGGCGTCTCGATGAAGCCGTATTCGTTGATCGTCGCGTAGTTGCCGAGCGAGGAGATGAGGCCGATGTTCGGGCCTTCCGGCGTCTCGATCGGGCAGATCCGGCCGTAGTGCGAGGAGTGCACGTCGCGAACCTCGAAGCCGGCGCGGTCGCGCGACAGGCCGCCGGGCCCCAGGGCGGACAGCCGGCGCTTGTGGGCCAACCCGGAGAGCGGGTTCGTCTGGTCCATGAACTGCGAGAGCTGACTGCGACCGAAGAAGTCCTGGATCACGGCGGACAGGGACTTGCTGTTCACGAGCCGCTGCGGCGAGAGGGCGCCCTGCGCGGGGTCGAAGAGGGTCATCCGCTCGCGGATCAGGCGCTCGGTTCGCGCCAGGCCGACGCGGCACTGGTTCTCGAGCAGCTCGCCCGAGGTGCGGATCCGGCGGTTGCCGAGGTGGTCGATGTCGTCGACCGTGGCCTTGTTCGTCCGGATCGCGATGAGGTGCTTGATCGCCTCGATGACGTCGAGGTTGTCCAGCACGCGCAGCTCGGGGTCGACCTTGCCCTGCAGCCCGAGCTTCTGGTTGATCTTGTAACGGCCCACGCGCCCGAGGTCGTAGCGCCGAGGATCGAAGAACAGGCGCTTGATCAGCTGCTTGGCGTTGGAGGCCGTCGCCGGATCGCCGGGGCGCAGCTTGTGGTAGATGTCGCGCAACGCGTCCTCTTCCGAGGTCGTCGGGTCCGCGCGCAGCGTCTCGAGCAGGACGCCCTCGTCCCAGGCGGTGTCGATCAGCTCGACGCGCTGCAGGCCGGCCGCGGTCATCTGCCGCAGCACCGGCTCGGTGACGCTCTCGTAGCGGTGGGCCAGGAGCGCCTTCGTGTCGGGATCGCGCACCTCGTCGGGGAACACAAGGTGCGCAAGCGCCTCCGCGCTCGTCGCGCGGCGCACGTCGAGCGTCTTGCGCTCGTAGAACAGCGCCAGGATGTCCGCGTCGCTGGAATAGCCCAGCGCGCGCAGGAACGTCGTCACCAGGAACTTCCGGCGGCGGCGCCGGCGGTCCATGTAAACCCACATCAGGTCGGCGGTGTCGAACTG
>JAAZAI010000586.1 GCA_012514445.1 Lentisphaerota bacterium | reverse complement strand
GTCGCGCTCGGGGCCGCGACCGATGTCGCCCGCTATCAGGCCTGGTGTCTCGCGCCGGACAGTCCGCCCCGCACGGCCGCCATTCGCAAGGCCATCGCCGAGGCCATCGAAGCCGCCTACGAATCGGCGGACAAAACCCCGCACTCGGCCAGCGCGAACGCCGTCCGCCTCGCGATGCCCATTGTCCTCGTCCATGGAGAACTTGACGAGACGATCCCCGTCGAGGAATCACGGGATCTCGCGGCCAAGATGAAGACGAAATCCAATTTCGTCTACAAAGAAATCCCCGGCGGCGGGCACGACGCCCCGCTGGCGCACTGGGCCGAAGCCATGGAACTGCTGAAAGGGATGATGCCATGAACCCGTGGACGAAACCCGGCGACCCCACCCGCCGCTGCAGGCGCGGCGAATCGATGTTCGCGCTCCTCTGCGGCGACGATCTGCTCGACCATCCGCGCGGCAGCATGCCCGAATGCCTCCGCGTCGCGCGCTCGCGCGCCCACGCCCTCGCCAACCTGCCGCTCCACCCTGGCATGTGCGGCGAGTTCTGGGGCGGCCCCGCCACCACCCATCTGACGCCCTACGCCATCGTCGCGTTCCCGCGCGAAGGGCGCGACGACAAGGCGTCCTTCGCCGCCTACCACGACACGACGCGGAGCTTCAAGGTCGGCGCCAACCACACGATCCCGGACTACCGGACGCTGATCGACAAGGGGCTCGGCGACTTCATCCGCCGCGCCGGGGACGCCTTCCAGCGCGATCCTTCGCCCTGTCGCGAGGCGATGCTGATCTCGCTCAAGGCCGTCTCGGACTACCTGCGCCGCGCCGCCGCGTTCTGCCGCCCTTTCCACCCCGCCTGCGCCGCGCGCCTCGAGAAGATCGCGACGGAGAGGCCGGAGACGTTCGCGGAGGGCGTCCAGCTCGTGATGACGATCCACGACCTGCTCACGGCCGACAACGGCGGAGCCAACGCGCTCGGCCGACTCGACCAATACCTGTTTCCGCTCTACGTCGCGGACGCGTCCGGACGCGGCGAGGCGCTCGACGCACTCTGCCACCTGTTCGTCGCCGTCGACCGCTACCACGACATCACCAACATCGCCATCGGCGGCATGACGCCGGACGGCGCCAACGCCGAGAACGCGCTGAGCCTGCTCATCCTCGAGGCCGTCGGGCGCGTCCACTCCCCCTCGACCAATCTCTCCGCCAGGCTCCACGACCAGAGCGGCGACGCGTTCCTCCGCGGCTGCGTCAAGCTCATCGCCACCGGCATCGGCTTCCCGGCCGTCTTCAACGATCACGTCAACGTCCCCATGCTCGTCGGCACGGGCATCCCCGTCGAGGCCGCGCGCGACTACGCGCTCGTCGGCTGCGTCGAGACCGTCGTCCCGGGCCGCCAGGTGCCGTGGAGCGACGGCCGCTTCAACATGCCGGAGATCTTCTGCTCCCTCATGCGCCGGCTGGAGGATTTCGATTCCTACGAGGCGCTCTGGAGCGAACTGTCGCGCCGCCTCGCCGAGGGCCTCCGCGCCTACCAGGCGGACTACGACGCCGCGCTCGCCGCCCGCCCGGCGGCGGACTATCCGATGCCGCTGCTCTCGGCGCTCGTGAGCGACTGCATCGCCCGCGGGCTCGACGTCAACGGTGGCGGGGCGGAGTTCCCACGCTTCCACGGCATCGGCATGATGGGCCTCGCCACCCTCGCCGATTCGCTGGCCGTCGTCAAGAAGCTCGTCTTCGAGGAGAAGCGCATCCCGGCGCGCCGCCTCGTCGAGGCGCTCGAACGCGATTTCGAGGGCGACGAGGCCCTGCGCCAGGTCTGCCTCAACCACGCGCCGAAATACGGCAACGACGATCCGTACGTCGACGCGATCGCCGCCGACATCGTCCGCCTCGCCAGCCACCTCTCAGCCGATCTGCGCTCCGCTGACGGGGGCCGCCTGCTGAGCTGCATGGCCTCCAACGTCCAGAACGTCTCGGCCGGGGCCGCGACGCCCGCGACGCCCGACGGACGCCATGCCAAGGCGCCGCTTTCCGACGCCGCGTCGCCCTCCGCCGGCCGCGACCGCGAAGGTCCGACCGCGTTCGTGAATTCGATCGTGAAGCCCGACTACGCGACGCAGAACTGCACCGTCGTCAACATGCGCTTCGCGCCCGCGATGTTCCAGGGCGAGGCGGGCGTCGCCCGCATGGTCGCGCTGCTGCGCCGCTTCGTCGCGGGTCGCGGCCACGAAATGCAGTTCAACGTGACGGACAACGGCGTTCTCGAGCGCGCCATGGAGCGCCCCGAGGAATTTGGCGATCTCATCGTGCGCGTCAGCGGCTTCTCGGACTACTTCGTCAATCTCGCGCCGGAGGTTCAGCGCGACATCCTGCGCCGGAGCCTCCATGGCGTCGCCTAGCGGCACGACGGGGCGCGTCTCGCGCATCCAGCGCGCCTGCATTGGCGATGGCCCCGGCTATCGGACGACGGTGTTCCTGCAGGGCTGTCCGCTGCGCTGCCCCTGGTGCCACAATCCGGACTACCGGCCCGTCGGCTCGCGCGTCTCGCGCAATCCCCGCCGCTGCATCGGCTGCGGCCGCTGCGTCGAGCCGGCCTCGGACTGCCTTCGCGGCAAGCCTCGCCGCGACGGCTGCGGCGTCTGCGTGGCGGAGTGTCCCGCCGCCGCGATCACGCTTCTCGGCGCCGAAATGAACGTGGAGGCCGTGATGCGCGTCGTTCGCAGGGACATGCCCTATTATGCCGGCACGGGCGGAGGCATGACGCTCTCCGGCGGCGAGCCGCTGATGCAGATGGATTTCGTCCTGGCGCTGCTCGACGCCGCACGCCGCGAAGGCATCGCGAGCGCCATCGAAACTTCTTGCGCGTTGCCGCCGATGGAATTCGCGCGAGTGGTGGGCCGGGCCGATCTGTACCTCTGCGACATCAAGGCGTCGCGAGCGGCGTATCCGACGCTCATCGGCGCCAACCCCGACGTGGTGCTGTCCAACATCGCCGCGCTCGACAAGGCGGGGTGCGACATCGTCATCCGCGTACCCTGTGTCGCGGGCGTCAATTTCGACGACGGCCTGGCCGCGTTCGTGGCCGAGACCGCCGCGCTGGAGCATGTCCGGGGCGTCGACCTGCTTCCGTATCACGACATGGGCCGCGGCAAGGCGGCGATGGCCGGACTCGCCGAGTCCGACTGGTCCGCGATGCGCGCGCCGACGACTGGAGAACTCGAGGCGTTCAGGCGCCGGGCGGTCCCGGGCCGTTCTTGAGCGCGCGGGGTCCCGGAGCCGCCCGTCGCGGCGGGGATCATCCTTGCGGCTGCTGGCCGGAGAAGCGGGCCAGGAAGGCGCGGGTGCGCTCGTTGCGCGGGGCGCCGATCACTTCGGCGGCGGGGCCGGCTTCGACGATCACCCCGCCGTCCATGAACACGACGCGGTCCGCGACGTCGCGGGCGAAGGCCATTTCGTGGGTCACGATGACCATCGTGATGCGTTCGCGCGCCAAGGCGCGGATGACGTTGAGGATCTCGCCGGTCAGCTCGGGATCGAGCGCGCTCGTCGGCTCGTCGAAGAAGAGCACTTCGGGGTCGAGCGCCATCGCCCGGGCGATGGAGACGCGCTGCTGCTGTCCGCCGGAGAGCTCGAAGGGATGCGCCGCCGCCTTGTCCGCGATCCCCATCTTGGCGAGCAGCTCGCGGGCGCGCCGCTCCGCCGCGTCGCGCGGCCTGCGCAGCACGTGGATCTGCGCCTCGGTCAGGTTGCGCAGCACGGAGAAGTGGGGGAAGAGGTTGAAGTTCTGGAAGACGAGCCCCAGCTTGAGCCCGATCGCGCGCTGGGCGGCGCGACCGGCGTAGACGCCGTCGCGCACGAGAGCGTCGTCGTCCACGAGGATCGTGCCGCCGTCGACCGTCTCGAGCAGGGTGACGCAGCGCAGCAGCGTCGACTTGCCCGAGCCCGACGGGCCGATGATCGAGACGACCTCGCCGCGGTTGACGGCGAACGAGATGTCGCGCAGCACGGGCAGGCCGCCGAAGGACTTCGAGACGTTCGAGACGCGGATGATTTCGCGGGGCGCTTCCATGGGGTCACCGGTAGTAGTCGAGCCGTCGCTCCAGCTTCTCGAAGGAGATGGAGACGACCCAGTTCATGACGAAGTAGAAGGCGCCGGCGACGAAGATCGGCAGCACGGAGAACTGGCGGGCGGAGATGGTCTGCGCCGCGCGGAACAGCTCCGCCACGCCGATGGTCTGCGCCAGCGCGGTGTCCTTCACCAGCGTGATGACCTCGTTGGCCGAGGCGGGCACGATGCGCTTGACCACTTGCGGCAGGATGATGCGCTGGAACGTCTGCCATGGCGAGAAGCCCAGCACTTTGGCCGCTTCGTGCTGGCCGCGCGGAATCGCCTCGATCCCGCCGCGGTAGATTTCGGCGAAATAGGCGGCGTAGTTCACGACGAAGGCCACGACGACCGCCGCGAAGCGCGAAAACGGCGTGGACTTGAACAGGTAGTAGGGCGCGAAGTAGACGAACAGGATCTGCAGGATGAGCGGCGTGCCGCGCATCACCAGCAGGTAGGCGTTGACGACGCGGCGCAGCGGACGCCACGGGGACATGCGTCCGAGCGCCACGGGCAGCGCCAGCGGCACGGCGAAGAGCAGCGTCAGGAAGAACAGCTCGATCGAGACGAGCGTGCCCTGCAGCATGGGCTGCAGCATCTGCCGAAGGCCCAGCGCCCACGCGCCCGCCCCCGCCAGCCAGGTTTCGATCGTCTCCAGCGTCATGAATCGTGCCGCCGCCCCTCGCGGGCGGCGCTCCGCGCTACTGGCCGATCACCGAGATGTCCGCGCCGAACCATTTCTCGGCGAGCTTCGAGACCGTGCCGTCCGCCTGCATCGCCAGCAGCGTCTGCCAGACCTCGTCCATGAGCGCGTCGTCGCCCAGCCGGAAGCCCACGCCGAACGTCTCGGGGGAGAGCGTCTCCTCGAGAATCCGGAACGGCTTGCCGGACCGGCGGATGTTGTCGTTGGCCACGAGCAGGTCCATCACGATCGCGTCGACGCCCTTCGATTCGAGATCCATGAGCGCGGTGAGGTAGTCCTTGTATTCGACCACCTCGGCGAGCGAGGCCTTGAACGCCGCCGCTTCGTCGATCGCGCCCACGCCGGCCGAGCCCGCCTGCGTGCCGACTTTCTTTCCGGCCAGGTCGGCGAGCTTTTGCGCGGCGGAATCCTGGCGGACCACGACGACCTGCGCGTTCTTCAGATACGGCGGCGTGAAGCACATCGCCTTCTGCCGCTCGGCGGTGATGGTGAAGCCGTTCCAGATGCAGTCGATCTTGCGCGTGTTGAGCTCCATCTCCTTGGCGTTCCAGTCGATCGGCTGGAGCTTCAGCTCCCAGCCCCGGCGGCGGCAGACTTCGCGGGCGAGATCCACGTCGTAGCCGACGATCTCGTTGTCCGCGTTCCGGAATCCCATCGGCGGGAACGAATCGTCGAGACCGACGACGAAGGCGGTGCGCGCGGACTCGCGCGAGCAGGAGACGAGCATCAGGCCGGCCATGGCGAGCGCGGCGGCGAACGACAGCTTGATTTTCATTGAGGCGTCCTTGTTGACCGCCTGCGCGGCGTCGTCCATCGGCGTACGCGAGCGGATGACCTCGTAGTGTACACCACCGGGGGCTTTCTGTCCAATGGCGAGAAATCTGGAGAGAAATCGGTCAGTCGCCGGGGCATGACATCAAAACGCTCAAAATCGGATGTGAAACAGTCCCGTCGCCTTGACCTTTTTGGGGATTGACACGGAACCGCGGAGTGTGATAGATTTCCTTCCACTTTTCCGTTGCGGGAAAGGCTCTCTTTGTTCCGGTGTAGCGCAGTGGTAGCGCAGAGGACTGTTAATCCTTTGGTCGCTGGTTCGAATCCAGCCACCGGAGCCACTTGACGCACTGCGTTTGCTCGTGGCCTTCGGCCAGGAGAAAATGCAGGGAGGCGAGTGGCTCTGAGCAAGCAGCAATTCGCAATATGGCCATGCGAACGACCTGTGCGACAGCACGGCGATGAATTCAGCGCGAAGAAGCGGCCTCCGCCAAGGCGTCTGCCT
>JAAZAI010000585.1 GCA_012514445.1 Lentisphaerota bacterium | reverse complement strand
TCGTAGCCGCGTCGGTACTGGTGTCGCGTCGGCTCGCCCATGATGCAGGAAGTCGGATGAAAAAGTGCCAAGTCACTTTCCGGAAAACCCCATCGAAACCCGCCCGAGGTCAGGAAGTCTGAGATTACAAAATTGCTGCCGCATGGCGTTTCGCATCGCTGGAGGGCGGCAATCACTTGCCGCCCTGCGGCGCGCTCGGAGATCGCGCCCTTACCGGCGTGGCGGGCGCGCGGAGCGCACCCGAATGCGGCGCGCTCGGAGATCGCGCCCTACCGGCGTGGCGGACGCGCGGGGCGCGCCCGAATGGGGTAAACACGGGACAGCGATTTCCGGTCAATTCGTGTCGGCGGCTGATGGCTCCTGGGACTCCTCTTCAGGAGTCTCCGGCGGGAGCGGCGGCGGCTCGGGAATGGGCTGGAAGGCCGGAAGCGCCGGCGTGGCGGCGGGCTCCGCCGAGGGCGGCTTGGGCGCCGCAGGCGCGGGGACGGAGCCGGACGCGAACGACTCCGGCGGACGGAACGCGCGAAAGGCGTGCAGCAGGCTGGGGCCGAGCGCCGCGAGCACCATCAGAGCCCAGGCGCCGCTCACGAGCTGATGAAATAAACGAATCGTCTCGTCATCGTCCGAGACGGCAATGAGCGCCCCCGCCAAGTTGCCGGGGAAGCGCATCGCGGCATCACTTTGACCTCCGTAGTTGCCCAGCGTCAGCAGGTACGGCAGCACGGAGAAGAGCGCGGCGCCCAGCATCGCCATGACCCCTACGAACCGCGGATTCATCACCTGGCGCAGGAAGATCTGCCAGATCAGCCGGGCCGTCAGCATGTACGCCATCGGATACGCCAGCAAGATCGTGAGCGCGGCCATCATCCCGTCGAAATCCTCCTTGTCGGGAAACGACGCCTGCGCGGCGAACACGGTGAACAGCCAGAAGACCGCCGCGCTCAGCGCCCCCAGCAGAACGCAGAAGACGATCCCGTTCTCGGCGCCGGTGAAGAAGGGGAACTGCCAGACGCGCGCGCCGGGGCGGCGCAAGATCTCCGCGAGCACGCGCCGGCTGCATCCCGCTTTCGAGGAGACCGCGAACAGCATCAGGAGATCGGCCACGACCACGAAGACGAACGCCCAGGCGAGGATCCACCCGACCTCGCGCCGGAAGACCGTCGCCAGTAGCGTGGCCGCGCCCCAGAGAATCCAAAACGCGAAGGCCAGGCGCCGGACCAGGCGGGCGCTGTTCGCGTGCGGGGGCGAGATGGCCGCCGCCGCGAGGGCGCGCACAAGGGCGCAGCCGCATGCGGCGGCCAGCAGCGCGAGCGCAGCCCCCCATAGCGGAAGATCGGCGCCGCCGACGGCCATGCCGCCGACGAGCGCCGCGCCAAGGGGAAGCGCCACCTGGACGAGGCCGATCACGATGATGATCCGCAGCGCCTTGGAGAGCCGGATGGAGCCGAGCAGCAGCACGACATGGCAGACGCAGAGCGCCAGGACGAGGAGGAACCCGAAACTGCGCAGCATGGTGAAGACGTCCACGCCCCGCAGCAGGTACGCCAGCATCAGGAAGGGCAGCGACGTGCTCGCGAAGAGCAGCATGAGCACGGCGGCCGCGGCGATCTTGCCGTCGATGAACTGCGTCGGGGCGAGCGCCGTGGTGAACTGCAAGTCGAGCCGGTCGGCGCTGCGCTCCGCCGCCATCCGGGCGCTCACGAAGCCGGGGATGCCCAGCAGCAGCATGAAGCCGAGCATCCCCGTCACCGTGCCGAACACGACGGTGCCGTAGCTCTGGCCGAGCGGGTCGGAAGACGCCGAGCGGGCCGTCAGCAGCGCGATCGAGACGACGGCGACTTGGAGAAAGAGAAAGGCGATGAGCCCGGACGACACGAGACGACTGCGCACCATCTGGCGCAGCTCCTTGAGCGTCACGGGATTCAGGGCGAGGCGGGAGCGGAGGTTCGTGATCATGCGAGGTCTCCCTTCGTGACGGCCATGAAGATGTCTTCGAGCCGGAGGGACTCGATGCGGAAGTCGGCGACGCGGTACCGGCGCGACACGAGCTCGGCGAGCAGCGCCGCCGCCTCGTCGTCCCCGCCCGCGATCTCCACGGCGCAGGCGTTGCCGCGGACGGTGGCCCGCAGCGTCTGGGGAAGCTCGAGCAGCCGCTTGGCCAGTTCGTCGGGCGTCGGATC
>JAAZAI010000584.1 GCA_012514445.1 Lentisphaerota bacterium | reverse complement strand
TGCTCCTCGTGGAACTCGAATCGAGTTGAAAAGGCTTAAAGAATAGACTAGACATGGCCATCAGGTCAACAAAAAACCGAAGTCCAGGCCGGACGCTTGTCGCCGCGCTCTTCGCGACGGGATTTCTGATCCTGCCGTTTGCGATCGGGCTGGCGCGCGGACTGGTCTGGGCGGAGCGGCTTTACGGCCGGCCGGAGGTGCTCGGCATGTCGGCCCCCGCCGCGCTTTTCGTCATGGGCTTTCTCGCCTTCGCCGTGCTCTATGCGGCTTTCCGCATCCCGACGTTTCTCTACGTGGTCGCCCACGAGTTCACGCACGTGCTCTTCGGGCTTTTAGCCGGGGCCCGGGTCAGCGGCTGGAACGTCAAGCCCGAGAAGGGGAGCGTCCGGATCACGCACCACGGCATCCTCGTCCTGCTTTCGCCGTATTTCGTGCCGCTCTATCTGCTCGCCGTCCTCGCCGTGTTCGGCGCTCTCTCGTTGCTGGGCCCGATGGTCGGCACGCTCCAGGGCCACGCGTTCGCCGTCCTCTGCGGCGCGGCGTGGGGCTTCCACTTCTGCTTCACGGTCAACAACTTCATGCAGCGCCAGACCGACCTTGAGGCGTACGGGTTCTTCTTCTCCTTCGCCTTCATCGTCGCGCTCAATCTCCTCGTGCTCTGCCTCGTGCAGGTCGCGCTCACGCGAATCGGCCTTCACGACATGGCCGCGGTCTGCGGGGATCGGATCGCCGACACGTATCTCTGGTTCTGGGACCGCTTCTGGAGCCTGGGGGGATATTGATTGGGGATCCTTCCGGGCTTTACGTGTGTTTTACTTTGTCGCAAACTTTGTCGCAAGAGCTTTGTCGATGCTGGAAACTGGAAACTCGAAACTCGAAATTTGATCTTGGAAACGAGGACTATGGACTACAGGCCAGGGTCCCTCCAGCAAACTCCCATACTCGATTAGGATTAGGATTACGATTACGATTACGATTACGATTGCGAATCGACAAAGTTCAAGACAAAGTTCACGACAAAGCTTGGAGACAACGCCATCAATGAAAAACACACATGTAAATCCCGAAAACCCCGTTGAACTCATCGTGCGCGGCGTCTGCGCGCTGGACGGCATGCTGCTGCTCTGCCGCAGTCGCAAGGCGGGCAACGTGTACCTCCCCGGCGGACACCTCGAACCGGGCGAAGGCCTCGAGCAGGCGATCGTCCGCGAAATCCGCGAGGAGACCGGCCTCGCCACCGTCGCGCCCCGCTTCCTGGGCGTGGCCGAGAACCGCTTCATTCAGAAGGGCGTCGCGATGGCCGAGATCAACTTCGTGTTCGCGATCGACATCCCGGGCCTCGCCGCCGCCGCGCCCCCGTCCGGCCTCGAAGGGCACATCGATTTCCTCTGGTGGCCCCTTGCCGACGTCGCGCGGTCCGGCCTGCTCCCATCGACGTTGGCCGCGCGGCTTCAGGGCTGGCTCGACGGCTCGGATCCGGTCCGTTTCATTTCAGCCAAGGTCTGAACCAGCCCCAGCGCGGCGACCGCCGCCGCGAAGACGCCGCAAGGCGGGACCCGCGTCGCGCCTTCACCCATCGGCGCGACGAACGCGGCGGCGAGCAAGGCTGCGACGCCTGCCGCGACGATGCGGGCGGGCTCGCGTGCGCAGGCGAGCGCCGCGGCCGCGCACAGCGCCGCCGCCAGACATGAACCCGGCGACGCCGGTCTCCAGGCCGCGCCGACGAGAGCGACCGCCCCCAGCGCGAGGATGGCCGGCGTCTTGAGCGCCTGCGCCAGACGTCCCGTGACGCCATCCGCCGGCAGCGGCGGCAGCCGCGCCGCGCCCGACGCCATGGCGGCCAGCGCCAGCGCCGGCGCGATCCAGCGCAGATGCCGTCGCAGCGCGCCGCCGAGCGCGGCCGTCTCGCCGGGCAGCGCGCGGCAGAGTGCGCACACCGCCATGGCCGCGACGGCCATGGCGAGAATATGGCGTCGACCTTGAGTCGGAGCCGCCAGCGCGACGGCCGCGGCCGTCGCCGCGACAAGCGCGGCGCCCGGTCCGGCAGGCAGCGGCAGAAACGGCAGCGCGCACGCCAGGGCGAGCGCCAGCAGCCGCGCGACCGTGCCGCGCGAGGCGGCCACGTCCGCGCCGCACCAAGGGCACCGGGACGCCTCCTCGCAAGGCCTTTCGCACGCCGGGCACTCGACCGTCACGAAAAATGCTGTGTAAACGTTCAGCAGAACCTCCTACTGCCGAAGCGAGGCCAGCGCGGTGGTGATTTCTCGGCCCTTGGCTTCGATGAGGGCGATGAGATCCTCGGGAGTGCGGGAGTCTACGATGGCCTTC
>JAAZAI010000583.1 GCA_012514445.1 Lentisphaerota bacterium | reverse complement strand
GTACTCGCTGTTGCCGCCCTCCTGATAGAGGTAGTCGGCGTCGTCGAGCTCGGCGAGCACGCCGAAGTCGAGGGCGTCCATCTCCTTCACCTCGGCATCGTCGGCAGCATCGCGGAGGACGGCTATCTGCGCACGCCGCTCGCGGACATCGTGCAGGTGGTTCCGGGCGCGTCGATGGCTCAGGCCGAGCGCGTGCTGGGCGTCGTGCAGGATTTCAATCCGCCCGGCGTGGGCGCGCGCGACCTGCGCGAATGCCTCCTGCTGCAGATCCGGCAGGGGCCGCTGCGGGGGACGCTCGCGGAGCGGATCGTCGAGGGGCATCTCGGTCTGGTCGAGACGCGGCAGTTTTCGAAGATCGCCAAGGCGTGCGGCGTGCCGCGCGAGGAGGTGGAAGAGGCGATCCGTTCGCTGGCGCGGCTGGAGCCGCGGCCGGGCACGGCGTTCGACAGGGCGGCGCCGACGTACGTCGTCCCCGAGATCGAGGTGCGCAAGGTGGAGGGCCGCTGGCAGGCGTTCGTCGAGGACCGCGACCTTCCGCGTCTGCGCATCTCGCGCCGCTATCTGGACCTGCTGCACGCCGAGGGCGTTCCGCCCGAGACGCGCGAGTACATCCAGGGGAAGATCCGCTCCGGCCTGAATCTGATCAAGAGCATCGAGCAGCGGCAGGAGACGATCCGCAAGGTGGCGCAGAAGATCGTGGACGCGCAGCAGGCTTTCTTCGAGCAGGGCCCGATGGCGCTCAGGCCGCTCGTCATGGCGTCGATCGCCGCCGAGGTCGGCGTGCACGAGACGACGGTGAGCCGGACCGTCTCGAACAAGTACATGCGCTCGCCGCAGGGCATCCACGAGCTGCGCTTCTTCTTCACCAACGGGATCGCGACGGAGAACGGCGAGGACGTCTCAAGCGAGCGCGTCAAGCTGATGGTCAAGCGGATGGTGGAGGAGGAGGACCCCGCGCGGCCTCTGGCGGACCAGGACATCGAGCGCAGGCTCGCCTCGGAGGGCATCAACATCGCCCGTCGCACCATCGCCAAATATCGCGGTCTCCTCAAGATCCCGCCGTCGCACCTGAGGCGGAGGCCGTAGCCTTACATCGGGATCGGGAGCAGATCGCCTTTGAGGTAGAGCGGGTGCTTGGGAATGCCGTCCGCCGTCTTCTCCAGGCACTGGAGGTTGAAGCCGTCGAGCAGCGCCAGCATGTGGCGCTGACGGTCGAGGAACAGCCCGTGCCGCCCCCAGGCGCACATCACGAGATCGGCCTTCGCGGCCGTCTCGAGGATCCATCGGTCGTTTTCGGGGCCGACGGGATCGGCGGCGCGTCGCATCGCCTGCGGATCGGTGGCGCGGTAGGCGAAGAGGTTGAGCATGTAGAACGTGTTGTAGCCCCAGGCCATCGAGTAGCCGCGGATGCGCCGGAGCGTGGGGTCGAGCTGGTTCTCGTCCGCCGTCGAGGGGTTGAGGCCGATCCAGACGATGGCGCGTTCGCCGCCGTCGAAGAGCCCCGCCCACGTATGCCGCAGCGTGTACCGCCACGTGCGGCACGGCGAGAATTCGCAGGGATTGCCAGTTTCGTCCACTGGACTATGCTTCCGATTCGCCATCGCCGACGTCGTAGGCGCCGCCATCCTCCCGGACGCCGGGGCCGCGTTCGCGGGAGATGGAGAAGGTCTGTGTCTGGCGACGTTCGAAGGCGCCGTCGAACTGCTCCTTGCGGAGCTTGCCGCTGGCGATCGCGGCCTTGACGGCTTCCGGCGAGGGCGATCCGATTTCGTCGAGGATCGGCATCAGCAGCGGCGTCGCCTTGGAGAGGTTCTTCTTGATCTTGTCGGGGTCGGGCCAGAGGATCAGGCGGTAGTCCTGGCCCAGGCGCGCCTTCAGGACGGCCTCGTTGTATTCCACGACGGTCTTGACGTAGTTGCGCACCACCATCCGGGAGCCGTCCACCTCCGGCGTCAGCGTCGCGGCGCCTTGGCGCGCCATGTAGGCCGCGATCTGGTCCCGCAGCCGGTAGCGCTCCTCCTGCAGCGCCGCCGATTCCCGCTGGATCGCCACGTAGCGCCTCAACGCCTGCGCGATGTCCTCCGGCAGCGCACCCGTCTGCGTCGCCGCTCGATTCGTCTCGTCGTACTCGCTCATGATCCGATCCTCCTTTTTTCGAGTTTCAAATCTCGAATTTCAAGTTTCAAATTTCAAGTTTCCTTCAAATCGCGTGACGACGACTTCGCCCGCGAGCGCGTCGACGCGCGTCAGGGCCGGCGAGGCGGCGCCGGGCATCTCGGTGGCCGCCGCGCCTGCAGCGCAGGCATGGCGGATGGCGTCCTCGTCGAGGCGGCGCGTGGGAAAATGCCAGTGGCAGAACTCCGCCAGCAGCGCATCGCCTGCGGCGGTCGTGTCCATCACGTCCACGGATGGCGCGCTGCCATGGTATATCCGGCCGCCGTCCCCGCGCGCGGCGAACCAGCAGCCTCCCGGGCCGTCGGAGATCAGCACGCACTCGGCCTTCTCCAGCAGCGTCCGGCAGGCGGCCTGGAATTCTCCCGGCGTCCGCGGCACGGCGCCGAGAATCTCGCCGCATTCCTGACTGTTCGGCTTGATGAGCGCCGGGCCGGCCTCGAGGCCGAGGGCGAGGGGAG
>JAAZAI010000582.1 GCA_012514445.1 Lentisphaerota bacterium | reverse complement strand
GTCTGGGGCAGAGCCCCGGCGGAAACTACGCTCTCCTCCCTCCTCCCCACTCACTGGGCAGGCGCCGGGATGGAACGGGCCTGCTCGACGGGGCGCTCTGATGTCAACCCCGGCGACCGAATACCGGTTTTCGGGCGCTTGCCGTTTCCCGCACTTGCGTGATAGAATGCGCTCATGCTTTTTATGGTGGAAAATAGACGTGGAGAAACGGGAGGCGCCGCGAGCGGCGCCCCGCCCGCCGCGAACGGCGGGCTGCCGCTGGACCCAGACCAGATACGCCTCGTGCTCGATTCGCTCGCCGAGGGCGTGTGCACCGTTGACCGGAACTGGGCGATCACCAGTTTCAACCAGTCCGCCCAGATGCTGACGGGCATTCCCGCCGCCGAGGCGCTCGGCACACCGTTCGGCAATCTCTTCGATTGCGGCATGCTCGAATGCCGCGACCTCCTGCGCGGCGTGATGGGTTCTGGGAAAACAGTCCGGGACGTTGCCACGCGCATCACGAGCCGAGACGGCCAGCGCATTCCGGTGACGATGAATGCGGGCCCGCTGCGCAACAAGGCGGGATCGACAGTCGGTCTGGTGGCGACGTTCCGGGACAACCGTCCCATCGAGGCGCTGCGCAAGGAGCTGCGCCACGAATTCGCCTACGACGACATCGTCGGCAAGCATCCCGCGATGCAGCGCATCTTCGACATCCTGCCGGCGGTGGCGGAAAGCGACAGCTCGGTGATGATCCTCGGGCCCAGCGGCACGGGCAAGGAGCTGCTGGCGCGCGCCATCCACCGCAACGGCCCTCGGCGCGACCAGCCCTTCGTGGCCGTCAACTGCGGCGCGCTTCCGGACAATCTGCTCGAGTCCGAACTGTTCGGCTACAAGAAGGGGGCGTTCACCGACGCGCGCGCCGACAAGCCCGGCCGCTTCGCGCTGGCCGAAGGAGGCACCCTCTTCCTCGACGAAATCGGCGACACCTCCCCCGCGATGCAGGTCAAACTGCTGCGCGTGCTCCAGGAGCGGATCTACGAACCGCTGGGCGCCACGATGCCGGTGAACTGCAATGTGCGCATCGTTTCCGCGACGAACAGCGACCTCGAAGCCAAGGTGGCGGATGGCTCGTTCCGCAGAGACCTCTACTACCGCATCAACGTCGTCGCGATCCGCCTGCCCCCGCTCTCGGAGCGCCCCGAGGACATTCCTCTTCTGATCCGCCATTTCATCGACAAGTTCAACGCCGAGCAGGGGCGGAACATCCGCGGCGTCTCGCCGGAGGCCATGTCCCGGTTGATGCACCACGCCTACGAGGGCAACATACGCGAGTTGCAGAACATCATCGAGCACGCCTACGTCATCTGCCGGTGCGATGAAATCCAGGAGCAGTGCCTGCCACCCCATTTGATCCAGGATGCCGCCTCGAGGGCCGCCGCGGCCCCCGCCGCCGCGCCGGAACGGTCGCCACGCCCGCTCCAACCCGCAAGCGGACGCTTCGAGAGTCTGCGACGCCTCCCGCCGGAAGCGGCGCGAGCCGCGATTTCGCAGGCGCTCGAGGAATCCGGGGGCATCCGCTCGCTCGCCGCCGCCAACCTCGGCATCGATCCGTCGACGCTCTGGCGCAAAATGAAAAAGCTGGGAATGCGGTAGCCAGTCCGGCACCAAGAGTCATTGCGTTTCGTTTGCGGTGTTGTTGCAATTGCATTGCACGGCATTGCGTACCTGGCGATTCTCTCAACGGTTTTGCGAGTGGATTCGGAACAAACCCTTGATTACCAAGGCGATGTTTTTTTTGTAGCCTCATGGCACGTCGACTGCTATCATTGGGGTATATAAAACCCCTCTGCCTACAATCCGGACAAAACAACTTGGAAAGGACCCTGACATGAGCGAAGCATGCATGATGCCTCTGATCGGCGACAAAGCCCCCGCTTTCAAGGCGGAAACCACCCAAGGAACAATCAACTTCCCCGAGGACTACAAGGGCAAATGGGTCGTCCTCTTCTCGCATCCCGCCGACTTCACGCCGGTCTGCACGACAGAGTTCATGACGTTCGCGTCGATGGAGAAGGACTTCGCGGCGCTCAACTGCAAGTTGATCGGTCTTTCGATCGACAGCATCCACAGCCACATCGCCTGGCTGCGCACGATCAAGGAGAAGATCGAGTTCAACGGCATGAAGGAAGTTGAAGTCAACTTTCCGGTCATCACCGACCTCTCGATGGAAGTCGCCAAGGCGTTCGGCATGCTGCACCCGAATTCGAGCACGACGGCGGCGGTCCGAGCCGTTTTCGTGATCGATCCGCAGGGGATCGTCCGCACGATCCTCTACTACCCGTCCTCCACGGGACGCAACATCGACGAGATCAAGCGCCTCCTGGTCGCCATGCAGACGGCCGACAAGCACAAGATCGCGACGCCGGCCAACTGGAAGCCTGGGGACGACGTCATCGTCCCGCCCCCGGGATCCTGCGGCACCGCCAAGGAGCGCGTTGAAGCCAAGGAGGAGGGCACGCGGGTCGTGGACTGGTTCATGACCTTCAAGAAGTGTCCCAAGATCTAGACCGGGCCGTCGTTCGGCGTCCGGCGGGAGCGATCCCGCCGGACATCCAATTTACAAGTCAACCCAAACGAGCCAACCCAAACAAGGAGCGAAGAATGAGTGCGAATGTCAGAGAGATCAAAGACGCGGATTTTGCGGATCTGGTGAAGACCGGCGTGGTGCTGGTGGACTTCTGGGCGCCGTGGTGCGGACCCTGCCGCATGCAGGGGCCGATCCTCGAGGAGGTCGCCGCGGCCGTGGGCGACAAGGCGGTCATTGCCAAGATCAACATCGACGAGAACACCGCGAGCGCCGCCCAGTTCGGTGTCCAGAGCATTCCGACGCTGCTCCTCTTCAAGGACGGCAGCGTCGTCAAGGAATACGTGGGCGTCCAGCGCAAGGACGAACTGGTCAAGACGATCCAAGCGCAGGCGTAGCCATGTTCAAGCGGCTGATGGACTGGTGCGTGGCGCACCACAAGACGACGACGCTCGCGATGGTGGCGGCGACGGCGGCTCTGGCGCTGCTGGCGGCGCTGCCGTCCGTGTGGCCCGAGGCGTTTCCGCGCCTGCACGGCGTGCAGGTGGACACGGATCCCGAGAACATGCTGCCGGCCACGGAGCATGTGCGCGTGTTCAACAACGCGATGAAGCAGGAATTCGCGCTCTACGACATGCTGGTCGTGGGCGTCGTCAACGACCGCGCGCCCGACTACGTCTTCAATCCCGCCACGCTGCGCGACATCCACGAGCTGACCGAGTACGCCAAGACGCTGCGCGGCGAGGCCCTCGGCAAGCCCGAGGATCCGCAGGCGGGCGTCATCGGCATCGACATCATCGCCCCGTCGACCGTGGACAACGTGGAGCAGGGCGGCCTCGGGGCCGTCAGCTTCTCCTGGCTCATTCCGGAGCCGCCGGCCACGGCCGAGGCCGCGCGCGCCGTGCGCGACAAGGCGATGAAGCTGCCGTTCATGAAGGGGACGCTCGTCTCCGAGGACGGCCAGGCCCTCGCGCTGTATCTGCCGCTCTCGGACAAGCATCTCTCCTACAAGGTGGCGGAGAAGCTGCGCGAAAAGATCGCCGGATTCGCCTCGGGCGACACGTACCATATCACCGGTCTTCCGATCGCGGAGGACACCTTCGGCGTGGAGATGTTCAAGCAGATGGCGATCTCGGCCCC
>JAAZAI010000581.1 GCA_012514445.1 Lentisphaerota bacterium | reverse complement strand
TGAGGATGGTTTCGGCCATTCAGGGCGAGATGACTCGGGCTGAAATTCAAAAAAAACTCGGGCTGGCCGACGAGAAGCATTTCCGTGAAAAGTACCAGCAACCAGGGATCAAACTCGGCGTGATCGAAATGACCGTTCCCGACAAACCACAAAGCCCTTTGCAGAAGTACCGGTTGACATCGGCAGGGAAACGACTGGCAAGCCGTGATCCAATGGTGGTCATCGTCGCCAAGAAGACGAAAGCAACCCGTCACGAACCCGTCACGGACAAGGTGGGGCAGGCATGAGCAAGATCCAATGGGAATACGACCTCGTCGAGAAACCCTTCTGCGAACAGCTCCGGGGGATGGGCTGGCAGTGGATCGAGGGGGATGTCGACGTGCCGGAGCTGACCGAGCGTGAAAGCTTCCGGGAGGTCGTTCTCAAAGGGCGGCTGGAAGCGGCGCTTCGCCGGCTCAATCTGCGCGACGGCCGACCCTGGCTGGACGAGGCGAGGGTCGCCCATGCCATCCGGGATCTGGAGAAGGCGGCGGGGCACCGCCTCATGGAGGTCAACCAGAACGCCACATCCCTGTTGCTCAAAGGCACGGTGGCGGAAGGTCTCCCGGATTGGGATCATGGACGTCCGCAACCGGTTCGGTACATCGATTTCGAGAACCCGGCCAACAATGATTTCCTGGTCGTCAACCAGTTCAAGGTGGAGCTGACCAGCGGCCGCGGACACATCATCCCGGACGCCGTGCTTTTCGTGAACGGCATTCCGCTCGTGGTGGCGGAGTTCAAGAGTCCGGGCATCGAGAACCCCCTGCAGGAGGCCATCAACCAACTGCTTCGCTATTCGAACCAGCGGCGGGAGGTCTGGCCGGCGCTCTACGCCGACAACGAGGGCGTGTAGCGGCTGTTTCACACCAACCAGTTGCTGATCGCGAGCGATTTCTTCGAGTCGCGGGCCGCGACCGTCGGCGCCCCGCCGGAGGCGTACCTGGAATGGGCGGACACCAGTCCCGTCCCCCTGGGCGCCGTGGCGGAGGAGATTGGCGTCCTGCCACGATCCGAGGAAGAGCCGGCCGCGGCGGCGGCGCTGCGCGCGCTGGGCGCCGAGCACGGCGACCGGCCTGGAACGCCCTTGTTCTTTCGCACGGCGAAACAGCTTCCCGAGACGTTGCAGAAGAAGGGTGGCCTGCTCCGGAGCCAGCAGATCCTGGCCGCCGGCATGCTGCGCCCCGCCCATCTGCTCGACTTGATGCGGAATTTCTCGGTCTTCCAGCAGGCGGACGGCAAGACGCGGAAGGTGGTGGCACGGTATCAACAGTTCCGCGCAGTCCATGAAGCCGTGAAACGGCTGCGGGAGAATCCGACGCGCCTCAAGAGCGCCACCGGGCGCGACGAGCGCGGCGGCATCATCTGGCACACCCAAGGCTCGGGCAAGAGCCTCAGCATGGTCTTTCTCGTACGCAAGATGCGCATGACGCCGCACTTGAACCGGTTCAAGATCGTGGTGGTCACCGACCGGACGGATTTGCAGAACCAGCTCGAGCAGACGGCCCAGTTGAGCGGCGAAGCGGTCCGCCCCACGGACACCGACCTGAAGACCCGCGAGTCGCCCACGGCGTTGACGCAGCGGTTGCTGGGCGAACGAACGCCCGACATCGTCATGGCCATGCTGCAAAAATATCAGCCTACCGGTGATTCGGCAAACAAACCCGTAAGACAGAATCCATTTGTCGTGCCCCCAAGCAAAGCAGCAACTCGGATCGTCTCCCATTCCGTCGGAGCCCGAACGGAACGATCGGACACGTGGCGCGCGGCTACGGCGAAGTGGCGATGCTGCAGCCCGACCGCGGCGTGTCGCGGAGACCCGCGTTCACACCATGTCGTAAGGTGCGACAACGTCGGTGTCGGTGAGTCGCTCGACGCGTTCGGCCGGAGCGATCACCAGCCCCGGCGCAATCCGCAGGCGGGGATAGGTCGCCCGCAGAGAGGCGAATCCGCGTGCGTCGTTCCGGGTCGGCCGGCTGGCAAGCTTGATCTCAACCGGATAGAGCGTGCCGTCGCGCTCCAGAAGAAGGTCTACCTCGCCGCCGCTTTGCGCCCTCCAATGGTAGAGCGCCGCTTTGCGCGACATG
>JAAZAI010000070.1 GCA_012514445.1 Lentisphaerota bacterium | reverse complement strand
TCGATCCAGGTCTCGAATTGGAAGAGCGGCAGCTCCTCCGAGACGAGGAAGACGGCCAGCAGGAAGAGCAGCTCGGCCTGGTCGCCCCCGAAGGTGCGCTCGAGCGGCTCGAGCAGTCCGGCGTCCCTCGCCACCGCCCGGCAGACCGCCACGCAGCCGTGGTCGAGAATCCTGCCCGGACTGCGGTGCCACGCCCCGCGGCGGGTGGATTATTTCAGGGACTGTCCCCAAGATTATGCTTGCGCGGGTTCGATTGTCGTGGTAGGGTATGTCGGCGAAGGGAGAAACGCCATGAGATTGAAACGCATGCTGGCGCTGGGCGACGGGTACTACCACGTGATCAGCCGAACCACGGGACAGCAGTTCCTGATGGGGCCGGAGGAGAAGGACCGGCTCATGGGAATGCTCTACCGGGTCGCGGAGTTCTCGGGGGCGGAGGTGCTCACGTTTGCGCTGATGGACAACCACTTCCACATCCTCGCGAAGATCCCCAAGCCCCGAGAGGTGGACGACCTAGAACTGGTCCGTCGGATGCGGGTGCTCTACGGCGACGACAAAACCGACCGCGTCCTGCATGACTGGGAGGTCTTGGAGCGCAAGGGGCTGACGTTCAAGGTGCAGTCGGCCAAGGCCGCGCTGCGCGCGCGGATGTACGATCTCTCGCAGTTCTGCAAGACGCTCAAGGAGACGTACTCGATGTCTTACAACTTCCGCAACGCCCATTCCGGCACGATCTGGGGGTCGCGCTTCAAGAGCGTCCTGCTCTCGCCAGACTACGAGACGCTGATGAGCGTGGGGGCGTACATCGACCTCAACCCCGTCCGCGCGGAAATCGTCGGCGACGCGGGCGTCTATGCGTGGTCGGGCTACACCCAGGCGCTCCGCGGCCTCGCGAAGGCGCGCCAGGGTCTGCGGACGCTCGTCTCGATGGCCTACGCCCGCGTCGACGCTCCCTACGAAAAGGCGCTCCACGCCTATCGTTCGGCCCTCGAGGGCTTCATCGAGGCGCCGGCGCTTCCGAAATCCAGCGCGGAGCCAGACGAGGCTCCTGAAGCGTCTGCGCAATCCGTTACGTTCGCCCCGGCGGCGGGGGAGGCTCCCGATGCTGGGCGGCCCGCAGGATCCGGGAATCCGGAGCGTTTCGAGCCCCGGATCGTGGCGGAGGCGCTGGAGAAGGGCGGCAAGATCACGCTCTTCGCGATGCTGCGCTGCCGCGTCCGCCATTTCAGCCATGGCGTGGCGCTGGGGCCGCTTGAGTTCGTGCGGGTGATCGCCCGCGGCCTCAATCCGCGGAAGGACACTTGGGCGGCGTTCGAGTGCTGCGACGCGATCCATCTCTGCAACGCCCGACCGTTGCGCGGTGACGACAAGGTGAGTGTTCCGAAGCGCCGCCGCGCGATCTGAGGGGGCGAATTCTCGGAATCAACTCGACTGGTTGCCGTAAAGGATCTATCGGAGGATGATATGTTTGCAGTTGTTGCGAGGGTCGCCGCCACGGCGCTGGTTGTTGCGGTAATGTTTGGATCATCGTGTGCTTCTCAGCTCCCACCGGAGGACGGCGATGAGGAGAAGGTACCACAGGCCGAGGGAAATCTGTGGAGCGCCCCGTCGAAAGGGCTCGCGTGGTTGGCGTCCCGGCAGCGGGCGGATGGATTCTGGGGCGACGACGCGCATCGCATGGAGCTCACCAGTCTGGCGATTTTGGCGTTTCTCCATCAGAACGAGGCGCCTGGGAGGGGAACGCCCTACAGCGCGCAACTGGAGCGCGGCGCGAAGGCGTTGGTGGAGCTGATCAATGCTGCCGAGGAGCCAACGGAAGACGAGCAGGCGCTTGCGATGTGGGCTTTGGCGGAAATCTACGCTTCAGTTCCCGTTCCGTTAATCGGAGAGTTACTTAAGGAGCAACTTTCAAGGTTCAAGGAGATGGACGCTTCGCCGTGGCATGGTCTGGCCGTTGACGCGCTGATCCATTCACGAAATCCCGACGCAGGGAGGCGAATGCTTGACCAGTTGGAACCGCCCGCGCAGACGAATCTAGCGAGCGCAACTCCGGCGAGACTCCTGATCAAATACCTTTCGTGCAAAGGGGGTGTCCCGAGAATGTTGAGCATCCCTCCAGGTATGGAG
>JAAZAI010000580.1 GCA_012514445.1 Lentisphaerota bacterium | reverse complement strand
TCCGTCGGCCAGAAGCAGCGCATCTCCATCGCGCGGGCCGTGCTGGCCAACCCCGCGATCCTGATCATGGACGAGGCGACGAGCGCGCTGGACAGCGAATCCGAACGCGCCATCCAGATCGCGATGGAGCGGTTCCTCGTCAACCGCACCTCCTTCATCGTCGCCCACCGCCTGAGCACGATCCGCAACGCCGACCGGATCATCCTGCTCGACAAGGGCGTCATCCAGGAGATGGGCGACCACGAGACGCTGCTGGCGATCGAAGGCGGCCGCTACCGCGAACTCTACCAGAAGCATTCGGGCAAGGGGGTCATCAGCGATGAAGAGGCCTGACGAACCGCCGCGCCTGAAGCGGGAACCGCGTTGCTCGCGGCGCGACGTGCCCTACCGCCCGCCGCGCGAGGAGTACGGCGTCGCCGGGGCCTTCGGCCTTGCGGTCATGTTCTTCCGGCGCTACCTCCTCCCCATGCGGGGGCGCCTCGCGGCCTACATCGCCATCGCCACGCTCAACGCCTGCTCCGTCTACCTGATGTCGTTCTACGCCAAGGTCGTGGTGGACGACATCCTCGTCGTGAGCCCCGCCGCCGCCGTGCACGAGCCCGCCCGCGCCGCGCGGCCGGGCATCCAGGGGATGGATCGTCCGGACGCGCGCGAACGGCGGCGCGACGCGCCGCTCGGCGCGGTGGACGCGCACCCCGGGCGCGCCCGCCCCGCCGTCGGGGGCGCCTCCGAGGCCTTTCACGAGATCAACCCGCCCGTCCGCGGCCCCAACGCCGGAGGGCGCCTGCTGCTGCTCTTCCTCGTCTACCTGGGCACCGTCGTCGCGCTGAACCGGGCCGTGCTCCAAGTCACGCTGCTGCGCCACAAGATCGGGCGCGACCTCTCCATCAACCTGCGCAACGACGTCCATCGCAAAGTCGTCTCGCTCTCCAGCGTCTATCACAAGTCCACCTCGCCGGGCCGCCTCATGGCGCGCATCCTCAACGACGTCGACGCGATCCGCGACCGGCTCGTGATCAACACGGAGACCATCGTCTCGCAAAGCGTGATGTTCCTCGTCGGCTTCACCATCTTGCTGAGCATCGACTGGATCAGCGCCCTCATCGTCGTCGCGGCGATGATCCCCTACAGCCTCGCCATCCGGAAGAGCCGCACGAACATGCGGCTGTTCAACCGCGAGATCCGCCATTCCAACGCCTGCCTCTGGGGCCTCGCCTCCCAGAAGCTCGACGCCATGAAGGCGATCTTCGCCTACGGACGGGAGCGGGCCGAGGCCGTGAACTTCTTCCGGCTCTCCGCCGTGATGCAGCGCGACCAGATCCGCCAGCAGCACATCGGCGCGTCCGTCGGCCGCTCGGCGCAGCTCGTCTCGACGCTCACCACCCAGGGCATCTTCGTCTATTGCGCCACCGCCGTGCTCAACGGCTCGATGACCCTCGGCGAGATGATGTTCATCCACGGCGCCGTGGCCAACCTCTTCACGCCCGTCGTCAACCTCACCAACCTCTCCGTGACGCTCTCCAACATGCTCGTCGTCATGCAGCGCCTCTCGCACATGCTGGACAACAAGAACGTCATCGAAGAGGCGCCGGACGCCAAGCCCATCCCCCTGCCCCTCACGCGCGGCATCCGCCTCGACCACGTCTCCTTCGCCTATGGCCAGAACGCCCCCGTGGTGCTTCACGACATCGACATCACCATCCCCGCCGGCTCCTGGATCTGCATCATGGGCCCCAGCGGCTCCGGCAAGTCCACCCTGGCCGGCCTCCTCGCGCGCCTCTACGACCCGACCGCCGGCGAGATCCTCGTCGACGACACGCCGCTGCGCAAGATCACGCTCCACTCGCTGCGCACGGACATGGCCGTCGTGCCGCAGGAGGCCGAGCTCTTCAGCGGCACCGTCCGCGACAACATCACCTACGGCCATCCCGACGCCGCACCGGACGCCATCATGGCCGCCGCCAAGGCCGCCGACTGCCACGAGTTCATCATGAACCTGCCCGTGCAGTACGAGACGATCATCGGCGAAAAGGGCACCACCCTCTCCGGCGGCCAGCGCCAGCGCATCTCCATCGCGCGCGCCCTGCTCACGGACCCCAAGATCCTCGTCCTCGACGACTGCACCTCCGCCCTCGACGCCAACACCGAGCGCAAGATCCAGGAGACGCTCTCCCGGCTCATGCACAAGCGCACTTCCGTCATCGTCTCCCAGCGCGTCTCCATGGCCATGCGCTGCGACGCCATCCTCGTCCTCGAGAACGGCCGCATCGCCGAATACGGCACCCACGAGGACCTCGTCAACACCGGCGGCTTCTACTCCCGCCTCTACGCCCAGCAGACCCGATGAACGACCTGAATTGGATTTGGCTTCCCGCCGAACGTTTCCCCGACCTTCAGGAAGCCGATGGCATCGCCTCGCCCGCCTCGCCAGGACAACGCAAGTTCGCCGTCGCCGAATTCACGTTCGACGCCTTGCTCCCCGCCCCGTGCGTTTCAATCCGAATCCTGGTGAGCGCCGACACGACCTACCGGCTCGCGCTCAACGGTCGCGACCTCTGCTCCGGACCGACGCCCGTCGGCGGAGACTGGCTCCCGCTGCCCCGCTGCCCGCGCTACTACGCCGATGAACTGGTGTTCGATTCGCTAGGCCCGCAGCCGACGACCCGTCTCGCCTTCCTCGCAACCGTCCGCCTCGGGTGCATCCGCGGCACGGACTCCTCGCTCGGGCACGGGGGCTTCGCCCTGCGCGCGGTTGCCCGTCTTGCGGACGGTTCCGAACAGACGTTCGAGACCGGGCCGCACTGGCGCGCCCGCCACCTCCGCGCATGGGTCGATCCCAAACACTTCGACGGAACCATCGCGCCGTCCGAATGGACGCCGGCCGCGCCCGTGCCGGATCGCTGGCACGCCGTCGCCGCGCCGATACCGGTCCGAACCGAAACGCCCGTCGACCCGGCGTCGGGCGGCGCCATCACCGTCGCGCCAGGCGCCGTCGCCGAAGGCGTGGCGGAGTACCCACGCATCCACGCCGCCGACCTCGTCGTCTCCGCCGACGGCCCCTGCACGGTCGAACTTCGGGTCTTTGAACACGACGCCAGCCATCCGCACAACTTCCATTCGTTCCAGCACGGCGCCCCGTCGTGGCGGGTTCGTTCCCTCGCGCCACACAGCGTCGGCGGCTTCCAGATCCTCGTCAAGAACGCCTCGGCCGACAAGCCCGTTTCCGTCCGCGCCTCGATCGTCGCGATGCACTACCCCGTGGAGGCCGAAGGCTCGTTCACGTGCAGCGACCCGGGGCTGACCAAAGTCTACGACGTCTGCAAGTGGACGCTGCGCATCTGTCGCCAGCACATGCATCTGGACAGCCCACGGCACCAGGAGCCCCTCGCCTGCACCGGCGACTACTACATCGAAAGCCTGATGACGGCCTTCGTGTTCGGGGACATGCGACTGGCCGCGCTCGACGTGCGCCGCACGGCCGGCATGCTGGAGGTGAACGACGGCCGCCTCTTCCACACCTCCTACAGCCTCATCTGGCTGCTCATGCTGCGGGATGTCTACCTGTTCACGGGCGACCGCGCCCTTCTGACGGACTGCCTCCCGGCCCTCGACAAGCTCCTGACGCGCTTCCGCACCTATCTGGGGAGCAACGGCCTGATCGAAAACCCGCCCGACTTCATGTTCGTCGACTGGCTCGTCGTCGAAGGCCACTCGATGCACCATCCGCCCAAAGGCCTCGGACAGACCGTCCTCAACGCCTTCTACCACGGCGCTTTGCACGCCGCCGCCTGGATCGCGGAGGAACTGGACGATTCCGTGCGCGCGGCCGCGCTGCGCGCCGAAGCGACGGCGCTGAAGAAGGCCTTCAACGAACAGCTCTTCGACGCCGACCGCAGGTTCTACATCGACGGGCTCAACACGCCGCAGGCGGAGTGCAAGCCTTGGCTGCCCGAGAACCCCGCCACGCTTCGGCACCACTCGCGCCACGCCAACGCCCTCGCCGTCCTCTTCGGCCTGCGCACCGGCGACGCGGCGCGGAACCTCCTGCGCAACATGCTCGCGAGCGACCTTCCGGAGGTGCAACCCTACTTCATGCACTTCGTGCTCGAAGCCGTGGAGGCGTGCGGACTCTTCCCGGAACACGGGCTGTCGATCCTGCGCAAGTGGATCCCCCTCGTGGAGACCTGCGACAAAGGGCTCCAGGAGGGCTGGTTCGCCCCGCAGGCCGACTACCACTTCGACTACTCCCACGCCTGGGGCGGAACCCCGGCCTACCAGTTGCCCGCTCGTATGCTGGGCTTCCGGATGCTCCAGCCCGGCTTCCGCGAGATCGCCCTCGCCCCCCGGCTTTTCGATCTCGACTGGGCGGACATCGCCATGCCCACCCCATTCGGCATGCTGCGCTGCCGGATGCAAAAGGGCGCCGAGCCCGTCCTTGAAATCCCGGCCGGACTCCACGTCCGCCTCCTGCGCGACAACGTCCCCGATTGACCTTTGAACTCCGGGAGACTCGGGAGGGGACACTGCCACGGGTTAGTTAGCGACGGGTTGCGTCATCTGGATTATCGACGAGCTTAACGGTTGGGTAGCACCGTCGGGCATCCTCCTGCGAGACCGTGTAGAGCTTGCCCCGGGAAATGCACGACTCCACCCACGTTGCCCAAGTCCGATGGGTCTCCAAGTAGGTGCTTCCCTGGAGGTCACCGGGTGTGTCAACGGTGTCGCCGTCGAGCTTCAATGCGTGGCCCCAGGTCATGCATTCCCCTGCGTCCGGGATTGGCTCCGCCACGAAGACAAGTGTTCTTCCTTCCAGAAGACCATGCCATCTTTGAGCCGGCCGCCGTCAACTTCAGTGGCCGCAACATAAAAATATCGAAGTCATCGCGAGATTACATCGTCTCCGTAATCTGGAGGAAAGATCGAGATTACGGCGATGCGATCTGGCGAATCGCGTTCGTGGCAGGGCTGGCGTGGCCGGCTCGAAGTGGCCGCGGCATCCCCGCTGGCCCTGAGTCTGGCGAAGGGCCGCGTGCGGTCTGCGGCGAGACGCCACAGCGACAGCTAAAAAGCACGAGCCCTTTGTCTCGGGCTTGGCCGTGCGTTGTGTGTCAATTTGTTACATCCAGGCGAGACAAAACAAACCCAGCGATGTAAAGGAGAGCTGAAATGTGCGATTTTTGCCGGCGGCACGGTTTCTGCTTCAAAGCGAAGCCCCAACTCGGAGGTTTTTATGATGTTTGATCCGATGTATTTTCTCTTTCTCGCGCCAGCGCTCGTCTTGTCGCTCATCGCGACGACGATGGTGAAGTCCACGTTCGCGCGATACGCGAAGCGGCCCTCATCCAGCGGTCTCACCGGCGCGCAGGCCGCGGCGCTGATGCTCGCGCGCTCCGGCGCCGTGGACGTCAAGATCGAGCATGCCCGGGGCTTTCTGGGCGACCACTACGATCCCACGTCGAAGACGCTGCGTCTCTCGAACGGGGTTTACGACTCGACGAGTCTCTCGGCCGTCGGGGTCGCCTGCCACGAGGCGGGTCACGCCCTCCAGCACGCCAGCGGCTACAAGCCCCTCGTCTGGCGCTCGGCGCTCGTCCCCGTGGCGCAGTTTGGCAGCACGTTCTCCTACTGGTTCATCTTCGGCGGCCTGATCTTCGCGCAGGCCCCGTGGGGCATGAGTCTCGTCAAGATCGGCATCGTGCTCTTCTCCGCCGCCGTCGTCTTCTCGCTCGTCACCCTGCCCGTGGAATGGGACGCCAGCGCCCGCGCCAAGCGTCAGATGGTCGCCTGCGGCGTCGTCTCCGGAAACGAGGCCAAGGACTCCGGAAAGGTCCTCAACGCCGCCTTCCTGACCTACATCGCCGCCGCCGCCAGCGCCCTGCTCACCCTCCTGTACTACCTCGTCCGCTCCGGCCTCCTTGGCGGCCGCAGCCGGGATT
>JAAZAI010000579.1 GCA_012514445.1 Lentisphaerota bacterium | reverse complement strand
GTTTTGCTTTCATGATGAAATCGAGCTTTGATTGATGCGAGAAAACCGTCTCAAACGAAAAGCTCTGCCCAGAATTCAGCAATTGGGTACGAATATAATCAACCGCGCGCGCGAATTTCCAGTGCAACACTGGCATTTTCGCGATAGCGCATGAGGGCTGCTTAGGCGGGCTTCCGCCGGGGGTTTGAACCGTCAGGCGTTGTCTGTTAGACTTTCTTGCAACCATAACAAGCAGGGAGGTCTAATGAACACAAAGACGCTGGAACAGTGCCTACGGGGCAATACCCCACGTCACCGCCTGACGGTGCCAAAGCATACCATAAAGGCGCTGGCGCGTAAACTCGCCTTCGAGGCGCAACGCGGACAGCATTCCAATCGCAGGGATGCGAAGAAACCGAAGAAGGCCAAGAAAGGCAAGCCGCCGAAGTACACGCGGCTGGACAAGGCGAAGCGCGGAACGATCGCCGCGCTGCACCGGATGGGCGTCGGCGACGCTGAGATCGCACGGCAGATCGGATGCCACCGCTCGACGATCAAACGGGAGATCGAGCAGAACAAGAGCCAGAAAGGCTACAGGCCGAAGAAGGCCCAGGAGAAAGCCGAAGGCCGCATCAAGGTCAAGGCGACGGCCCGCCGCAAGTTCACGCCCGTCCAGTGGAAGGAGGCGAAGGAGCGGCTCGAGAAAGACGGCTGGACGTTCGAGCAGACGAGCGAGCGCGCCAGACGCGACGGGAGGAGGTTCGTCTGCAAGGAGACGCTCTACAAGGAGTACTACGCCCGCCAGAGGCTCGTCGCGCGGGGCAAGTCACAGGAGATCCTTCCCGTCCTGCCGAGAGGCCACAGGAAGCGTCACAAGCGCGGCAAGAGCTATGCGGGCGCCGGACGCGGACGCATCCCGGGCCGCATCGACATCGACCTGCGCCCGAAGAGCGTCGAGAACCGGGCCCGCGCGGGCCACTGGGAGGGAGACCTCATCAACGGGCTGCGCGGCACGGGGAACCTCGTCACGGTCGTCGAGCGCATGTCGCGCTTCACGCTGGTGGGGTATTCGGCGACCAAGGAGACGGATGCCGTCATGGCCGTGTTCAAGGCGCTGCTGAGGGATCTGCCGCAGGAGATGGTGCAGTCCCTGACGCTTGACAACGGCAAGGAGTATGCGAAGTTCAAGGTGCTCGTGCGGGATTGCGGACTCGCCGTCTTCTTCGCGAAGCCGTACCACTCGTGGGAGCGGGGGACGAACGAGAACCGCAACGGCGTCGTTCGGATCGTCCTGCCGAAAGGCAGCCGGTTCGACAACATCACCAAGGAGCAGATGGAGCGCATCGACCACCTGCTCAACGACAGGCCGTTGAGATGCCTCGGGTGGAGGACGCCGCGCGAGGTGTTCACGGCCCGACTTCAGTACCGTCTCAAGGTGGCGTAAGGCCACCGCGCTCTTTGACATTGCCTGTCCGGGAGGGCGGGCTCCGCCTCGCCGCTTCGCGGCGCCCCTGACGGGGACGGCTGCGCCCGCCCTCCCGGACAGCGTCGGCGCACCACCGACAACGGCCGGAATCTTCGGCTGAGCCGATTGCGCTGTGAGCTTGGAGCGAGGGTAGCGCGGGGCGGGGAGCGGGTATCTGTGGGCTGGCAAGCTCGGGATTCGTGTTTGCCGCGCCCCTGGAACTGCGGATTGCGCGGGAAAGCGTCC
>JAAZAI010000578.1 GCA_012514445.1 Lentisphaerota bacterium | reverse complement strand
CCAGGCACTTCCGTCGTTGTACAGCGACGTGTTTGGGCTGGATCTCGCACGAGATGACATTCCGCCCGAGGAGCTTGTGATATAGGAGTCGAAAAGGAAGGAAAGGAGTTCATGATGAGAGGTTTCTGTCTTGAGGTGGCCGGCGATTTCGCCTGCTTCACCCGCCCCGAAATGAAGGTCGAGCGCGTCAGTTACGACGTCATCACGCCTTCGTCGGCGCGCGCAGTCTTCGATGCGATCCTCTGGAAGCCTGCGATCCGCTGGCAGGTCAACCGGATCGAGGTGATGAATTCGATCCGATGGACGTCGGTCCGAAGGAATGAAGTCGCCAGCGTGGCGAGCCCGAGAAGCCAGGGGATTCTTATCGAGGACGCCCGTCAGCAGCGCGCCGGGCTGATCCTTCGGGACGTGAGATACCGTCTTTACGCCACGTTCATGTTCATTCCTCCCGAGCAGCGAAGCCGTGTCCAGAATCCGGCCCCGGATTGGCTGGGCGATGCGGAGGAGTCGGAGTTGTACAAGCAGGCCGAGGCGAGGCCGGACGAAAAGGAGGCCAAGTACGCCGCCATGTTCGATCGTCGCGCCACGCGGGGGCAGTGCTTCACATATCCCTATCTCGGATGCCGCGAGTTCTCTTGCACGTCATTTCGGTTGATCCGGAATCCCGAGGAGGAGCCCGACAAGCCGATTCCCGAATCCCGAGAACTCGGGTGGATGCTCTATGACCTCGACTTTTCGGATCCGAACGACATCAAGCCCATGTTCTTTCGCGCAAACATGGTCCACGGCGCCATCGACGTTCCCGGGCCGAACTCGGAGGAAGTGAGAAAATGATCTTGCAGGCGTTGAAGATGTACTATGATCGAAAGGCCTCCGATCCGAACTCCGATATTGCGCCGCCAGGATGGGAGCGCAAGGAACTTCCTTTTCTCATCGTCTTGGACGAAAATGGAATCCCCGTTTCCATCGAGGATACGCGGGAAATGGCAGGGAAGGCAAAACGGGCGAAGTGCTTCCTTCTGCCCCAGTCGGTCAAGCGGGCCATGGGAATTGCCGCTAACCTGCTCTGGGATAATGCCGAATACGCCGTCGGAGCCGTCTGTAAAGGCAGACCTGAGCGCGTACGGCAGCAACATGAGGCATTTCTTTCGCTCATTCAGCCGCATGGGGATCTACCGGCGGCCCGTGCAGTATTGGCATTTCTGAAGCGTGAAGACCGAGAAGATCTCCTTTCTGCTTTTCCCGAGTGGAAGGAGATCCGAGAGACCTGCGCGTTTCTTTCGTTCAAAATAGCAGGGGCACTGGAGCCGGTGTTCCGCGATCCAGGCATTGTCGTCCGGGTTTCGCGCGATGCGGCTGCCGGGGCGGATCTGGGAGAGCCGGGCATCTGCCTGGTGACGGGTGATCGCGACGAGGCTGCGCGTCTCCATCCCGCCATCAAGGGCGTGATGGGCGCCAACACCACGGGAGGCAACATCGTTTCGTTCAACTTTTCCGCCGCAGAGTCTTTCGGCAAGAAGCAGGGAGCCAACGCGCAGGTGGGGAAGGGTGCCGCATTTGCCTACACCACGGCGCTCAACACGTTGCTTGGCAAGGATTCAAAACAGAAGATGCAGGTCGGCGACGCCACTGCGGTCTTCTGGTCCGACAGAAAGACCGAACTGGAAGAGGACTTCGGCGATTTCTGGGCTGAACCGCCCAAGGACGACCCGGATCAATTGACTAACGCCGTCGAGTCCCTGTTTAAATCGGCAGAGAATGGCGCGTTGGCATGCAACCCAGACGCAACCAAGTTCTTTGTCCTGGGCCTCGCGCCCAATGCCGCCCGTCTCGCCATCCGTTTCTGGCATGTTGGCACGGTGGATGAAATGGGGAGGAACATCCGAGCCTATTTCGAGGATCTGCGCATCGCGCACGGCGCAAGGGATCGGCAAGACCTCTCCCTCTGGCGTTTGCTGGTCTCGACGGCCGTCCAAGGAAAGTCCGAAAACATCGCACCCAATTTGGCTGGGAATGTCATGCGCTGCATCCTGGACGGCCTGCCGTTCCCCGAAACGCTTTTGCAGGCGACGATCCTGCGCATCAAGGCCGAGCGCGATGTCTCCTATCCGCGCGCGAAGCTGATCAAGGGCTGTCTCAATCGAAAGTTCAGATCGAATTCAAACAACAAGGAAAGGATGCTCACCATGAGTCTCGACAGAGAAAATGCCGATGTCGGCTATCGGCTGGGACGGCTTTTCGCCGTTCTGGAAAAAATCCAGCAGGAGGCGAACCCCGGCATCAACGCCACGATCCGCGACAAGT
>JAAZAI010000577.1 GCA_012514445.1 Lentisphaerota bacterium | reverse complement strand
GCGGCCGCGAAGTAACCGGAGTTTTCATCCATGTCAAGAAGACGCAAGACAATCAAGCGCCCCAAGCAGATCGACCCGAAGTACGGGAGCGAGATGGTGGCGCACATGATCAACTATCTCATGCGGATGGGCAAGAAGACGGTCGCCGAGACGATCGTCTACGGGGCGATCGAGGAGATCGGCCGCAAGGTCGAGGGCGAGGATCCCCTGGAGGTCGTGAACAAGGCCGTGAACAACATGAAACCGCGCGTGGAGGTGAAGAGCCGCCGCGTGGGCGGTTCCACCTATCAGGTTCCGGTCGAGATCAAGCCGAACCGGCAGCTTGCGCTGGCGCTCCGCTGGCTGACGCAGTATGCCTCGGGCCGTCGTGGCGTGGGCATGCCGAAGGCGGTGGCGCTGGAGCTCCTGGATGCTTACAACAACCAGGGCAACATCGTGAAGAAGCGCGACGACACGCATAAGATGGCTCAGGCCAACAAGGCCTTTGCGCATTACGCGTGGTAGTTTGGCGCTGACGTGTCTCTTTTTCTCCGGACGCCTTCGTGGCGCCGGGGCGGGTTGCTTCGGCAGCCCTCGGTTTCAGGTTCTTTGACAATCTCAGACTCGTAGTAGGGTTTTTCCCGGAAGGTCTTTCGTGGGCAGTGATGTTTCATCCAAGGGCAAGAGCAGGGACGGTGCGCAGGACGCGAGCCGTTCGCATGCGATTGCGGATGTGAGGAACATCGGCATCATCGCGCACATCGACGCCGGGAAGACGACGGTTTCCGAAAGGATCCTGTACTATGCCGGGGGGGTCCACAAGCTCGGGGAGGTGCATGAAGGCACCGCCACGATGGACTGGATGATCCAGGAGCGCGAGAGGGGCATCACGATCACGTCCGCCGCGACGACCTGCGAATGGCAGGGCCGCCAGGTGAACTTGATCGACACCCCGGGGCACGTCGATTTCACCGTGGAGGTGGAGCGTTCCCTGCGCGTTCTCGACGGCGCGGTCGGGGTGTTCTGCGCGGTTGGCGGCGTCCAGCCGCAGTCGGAGACCGTCTGGAGGCAGGCCAACCGCTATCACGTCCCGCGCATCGCGTTCGTCAACAAGATGGACCGGATGGGCGCGGACTTCGGGCGGGTGGTCGGCGAGATCCGCGAGCGGCTTCGGTCGAACGCGGTGCCGCTGCAACTTCCGATGGGCGCCTCGGAGACATTCGAAGGCGCGATCGACTTGATCGCGATGAAGGCCGTCACGTACAAGGCGGACGATCTGGGCGAGCATCCCGTCGCCTCGGAGATTCCGGCCGGTCTGCTGGACGCGGCGCTTGCGGCGCGCGAGGCGATGATCGAAGCGGTGGCGGAGGCCGACGAGGTCGCGGGCGACGCGTATCTCTCCGGCGAACCGCTGGACGAGGCGCTGCTGCACGCGGCGATCCGCCGGGCGGTCGTGTCCAACAAGCTGGTTCCCGTGCTTTGCGGCACGGCGCTTCGCAACAAGGGCGTCCAGCCGCTGCT
>JAAZAI010000069.1 GCA_012514445.1 Lentisphaerota bacterium | reverse complement strand
GGCCGAACTCGTCGCCGGCGCGGTCCAGGCCCCGCGCATCGACCTTCTCAACCGCGAACTGCTCCTGACCCACCTGAACGCCCTCGCCATCAGCGAGATCGGCATGCCCGGCCTCGAAGCCCGCAACGGCGACCGCCCCTCGCTCATGCGCCTGGTCGAGGACGACAACACCGCCATGCCGCTGGCCTTGTCCGTGCGCGACGGCTTCGAGCTTCAGCCCTCAACCTACACCGGCCTGAAGGCGACGTTCCGCCGCGTCATCCGGGACTTCGAGCCCGTCCTCCAGAATCGGGCCTCCTCCTGGTATTCCGACGACTGGATCGACCAGAACCTCGGCAAGCTTGCCGACCACCTCGACGCGTCGCTGAACCGCTGGCGCGGTCTCTACCGCTCCGCTCGCTCCCTTCTCACCCGCGCCACGCAACCCATCGAGAGCGGCCGCCTCAAGGTCGGCAGCGACGAGTATAGGAAATTCAAGCGCCTTCAGGACCAGGCCAACCGCCAGCTTAATCTCCTGCGTAACGATCAGGTCGGCGGCTCGACGGAACTCTCGGAGTTCTACCCTTACCGCTACCTCGCCTCTGAAGGGTATCTGCCAGGCTACAATTTCACCCGCCTGCCGATCCGCATCTTCGTGCCGACCGGCGCTTCCTCGGGCGAGTTCATCTCCCGCCCCCGCTCCATCGCCCTGCGCGAGTTTGGCCCGCTTAACATCATCTACCACAACGGGCGAAAGTACCGCGTCTGCCAACTGGTGGTTCAGGACGCCGAGTCTTCGCTCACCGATGCCAAAATCAGCACCAAGGCCGGCTATTTCCTCACCGGCGAACAGAAGGATCTCGAGATCTGCCCCTTCTCCGGTTTCAGCCTCGGCGATAACGCCAACAAGGAGCACCTCCACGACCTTCTCGAAATGGCTGAATCCCGCACCGAGGAGATCGACCGCATCTCCTGCGAAGAGGAGGAGCGCATCTCCAAAGGCTTCAACATCCGGACGTTCTTCTCCGTCGACAGCGGCCACATCGACCGCGTCCGCAAAGCCATCGCCCGCACCAGCGAGTCGGGCCTCCTGAACCTGCGCTATATCCCCGCCGCCCGCCTGGTCCATGTCAACACGCAGTGGCGGGCCCAGAAGCAGCTCGAAGGTTTCCCTATCGGCCTCACCTCCGGCGACTGGCGTTCCTCCATGCCGCTTCCCGACGAGCAACTGCGCGAGAATTTCCGTCTGGTCAAGCTCTGGACCTCAAACCTCGCCGACGCCCTCTACATCGAGCCCATCCAGCCGCTCGGTCTCGCTCCCGCAGGCGTCATCACACTCCAGCACGCCCTCAAACGCGCCATCGAGCAGGTCTTCCAGGTCGAGCCCAGCGAGATCGGCGTGGTCACGGTCGGCGACCCCGAAGCGCCGAACATCCTGCTCTACGAGGCCGCCGAAGGCAGCCTCGGCATCCTCTCCCAGTTCGTCGAGGACGTGCAGACCTTCCGCAAGGTGGTCGACGCCGCCAAGCTGATCTGCCGCTACGACAAGCCCGATTACTCCGCCCCCGCCTCCTACGACGACCTGCTGAGCTACTACAACCAGCGCGACCACAAGGTGATCGACCGCATGCTCATTCGCGACGCGCTCGACAAGCTGGCGCTCTGCACCATCGAAATCCAGACCAACGCCGGGTTCAGCGACTATGAGGCGCAGTACCAGTTCTTGCTCCGCAACCTGGATCCCAACTCCTCCACTGAACGATTCTTCATCAACTATCTTCACGAACACGGCCTGCGGCTTCCCGACGCCGCGCAAAAACGCGTCGACGACATCTACTGCCAGCCCGACTTCTATTACGAACCCCGCCTCTGGATCTTCTGCGACGGTTCCCCGCACGACGAGCCCGCCGTCCGCGATCGCGACGAAAGCCAGCGCCAATCCATCATCGCCCGCGGCGACGAGGTGTGGGCCTGGCACTACCGCGAAGACCTCGCATCCAAGATCGCCCTGCGCCCCGACATTTTCCGAAAGGTCCGATGAAAACCCTGCTCCAGCCCGGCAAGCTCGTCTCCCTTCGCGGCCGCGAGTGGGTGGTCCTGCCCTCCGACGACCCCGACAATCTGCTGATCGTCAAGCCCCTCGGCGGCTCGGATGACGAAATCACCGGCGTCTACCTCCCGCTCGACATCCCCTCCGACCGCCCCGCCGACGCCCGCTTCGACCCCCCCGCGCCCGCCGACCTCGGCGACATCGGCACCGCCCGCCTCGTCTACGACGCGGCCCGCCTCGCCTTCCGCAACGGCGCCGGCCCCTTCCGCGCCCTCGCCAAACTCTCCTTCCGCCCCCGCGCCTACCAGATCGTGCCGCTCGTCATGGCGCTCCGCCAGGACACCGTGCGACTCCTCATCGCGGACGATGTCGGCGTCGGCAAAACCATCGAGGCCCTGCTCATCATCCGCGAAATGCTCGAACGCCGCACCGTCAAGCGTTTCGCCGTGGTCTGTCTGCCCCACCTCTGCGAACAGTGGCAGGAGGAGATCCGCTCCAAGCTCGACATCGAGGCCGTCATCATCCGCTCCAACACCCAGGCCCGCCTCGACCGCCAGATCCAGGGCGACGCCAGCGTCTTCGACTACTATCCCTACCAGATCATCAGCGTCGACTACATCAAGTCCGACGCCCGCCACGACGTGTTCATCGAGCAGTGCCCCGAGCTGGTGATCGTCGACGAGACCCACACCTGCACCCGCCCGGCGGGTGCCTCCGCCTCCCAGCAGCAGCGCTACCACCTCGTCAGCCAGATCGCCGCCAAACCCGGCCAGCACCTCATCCTCCTCACCGCCACCCCGCACAGCGGCAAGCCCGAGGAGTTCCAGTCCCTCCTCGGCCTGATCCGGCCGGAGTTCGAGTCCCTCGACCTCCCTTCCTCGACCCTGGCCGAACGCCGCAACCTCGCCCGCCACTTCGTCCAGCGCAAACGCGCCGACGTGGCGACCTGGCTCGATGAGGACACGCCTTTCCCCAAGCGCGACACCTTCGAATGGTCCTACGATCTCTCGCGCGGTTACACCGCCTTTTTCGACGAGATCCTCGCCTTCGCCCGCAAGATGGTCGTGCCCGACGGCAGCGCCCAGCGACAGAAGCGCGTCCAGTACTGGACCGCCCTGGCCCTGCTCCGCGGCGTCATGTCCAGCCCCGCCGCCGGCGTGAAGATGCTCACCGCCCGGCTCGATACCCTCGCATCATGTCCATCCGACGATCCCGATGCAACCGAGCCGGCGCAGGACTCTTCCTCCAGTTTCCAGTCTCCAGTTTCCAGTTTCTCCTCAGACAACCCCGTCCGCGACCTCGACTTCGGCTTCGAGGGCGACAACGCCCCCACCCAGGTTGTCGAACAGGGCGACTGGACCGACCACCAGCGCCGTCAGTTGCGCCATTTCGCCGAACAGCTCGCCCAGCTCGGCAACATCCGCGACGACCAGAAGCTCTACGCCGCCTCCGTCGTCCTCGAAGAGTGGCTCGCCAAAGGCTTCAAGCCCGTGGTCTTCTGCCGCTACATCGAGACCGCCAACTACCTCGGCAAACTCCTCGAACCCGTCCTGCGCAAGAAGTTCCCCAAACTCGACCTGCGCGTGGTCACCAGCGAGGACCCCGACGACCTCCGCAAACAGCACATCGCCGAAATGGCGGGCGACAAGCCGCGCGTGCTCATCGCCACCGACTGCCTCAGCGAAGGCATCAACCTGCAGGACCTCTTCACCGGCGTCCTGCACTACGACCTACCCTGGAACACCAACCGCCTCGAACAGCGCGAGGGCCGCGTCGACCGCTTCGGCCAGAAGGCCGCCGAGGTCAAGGCCTGCCTCGTCTACGGCGCGGACAATCCCATCGACGGCATCGTCCTCGACGTGCTCCTGCGCAAAGTCCGCGAGATCAAGCGCGCCACCGGCATCAACGTGCCCTTTCCCGAAGACTCCCAGAGCATCATCGACACCATCACGCAGGCCCTGCTGCTCAACCCCGACCGCCGCATCGCGCGCCGCCGCGGCGCGGACCAGCAGATGCTCTTCGATTTCACCGATTTCGGCGAGGCCGCCGCCGCCAAGGCCAACATCACCCGCAAGATCGACGAAGCCGCCGCCCGCGAGACCGCCTCGCGCAGCATCTTCGCCCAGAATGCGATCAAGGCCCAGGACATCGCCGAGGACCTCCGCGCCGTCGACGAGGCCATCGGCAACGTGCAGGCCGTCGAGGCCTTCGTCACTTCCGCCCTGGCCGATCTGTTCGGCGTCCAGGTCACCCGCGACCGCTCCGGCTACGGCATCGTCACCGGCAACCTGCCGCCCCAGCTCGCCGACCTCCTCGCCGGCGGACAGGTTTCCCGCCAGTCCCGCCATCTGGTCAAAGTCAGCTTCGAATCCCCCACGCCCGAAGGCTACCTCTACCTCGGCCGCAACAACCGCTTCGTCGAACAGCTCTGCCAGCTCGTCATGGCCAACACCCTCGCCCGGCAGGACAAGCGGGCCGCCCGCGCCGCCGTGATCCGCACGCGCCAGGTCACCCTCAAGACCACCCTCATGCTCTTCCGCTGCCGCAACGTCATCGAGCAGGGCAGGGGAGGCCACCAGATTGTTGCCGAAGAGATGCTCCTCTGGGGCTGGCGCGGCACGCCCGACCAGAAATCCTTTCTCAGCCATGCCGAAGCCAGGGATTTGCTCGCCGCCGCCCGCGCCACCAGCGACCTCTCGCCCCAGGCCCGTGCCGCCTTCCTCGAAAACGAACTCTCCCTGCTCGACCGGCTCGACACCGAGTTCACCGCCCTTGCCGAAGCGCAGTCCAAGCGCCTCGTCGCCGCCCACGAGCGCTTCAGCGCCCTCATGGACAAGCAGCGTTTCCAGGTTGTCTACCCCGTCCTCCCCATGGACCTCCTCGGCCTCTACATCCTCCTCCCGGAATAACCGTCATGAAAACTCTCCAACTCATCCAGCAGCACGCGTTGAACATTCCCATGATCACCTCATGGTACCTGTCCGACATCGGACGAGCCCAGGGTCTTCAGGATCTCTTCACGCGGCAGGCCCCGCAACGTCTAAAAGTGCTCAGAGAGCACGCCATTGCGCAGAGCGCAATTTCCTCCAACCGCATCGAAGGCGTGGAGATCGACCAGGCCCGTATCGGCACCATTGTCTTCGGAAACCCCGCCCCGAAAGACCGGAATGAGGAAGAAATCGCGGGCTATCGTAATGCCCTGAATCTCATCCACGAGCGAGGCGCGAAGCTTCCGGTCTCGGAAGAAACCATCCTCTCCCTCCACAAGCTCAGTCGTGGCGAGATATGGGACGCGGGACAATACAAGGACAAGCCGGTCGACATCATTGAGCCGCTTCCCAACGGCGACCAGCGCGTCCGCTTCCGCAGCGTGCCGCCCTCCGAAACGCCTGTCTTCACCCGCAAGCTCGTGGAGTTGTGGGACGATCAGATCCGCGAACGCAACATCTCTCCGCTCATCCTGCTGGCCGCCTTCAATCTCGACTTCCTCTGCATCCATCCCTTCCGTGATGGCAATGGCCGGGCCTCCCGCCTGCTGCTTCTGCTCACCTGCTATCACGTGGGTATCGAAGTCGGCCGCTACGTCAGCCTTGAACGCCTGATCGAAGATAACAAGGAACGCTACTACGAGACCCTCCAACTCAGCTCACAGGGGTGGCACGAAGGCAAGCACGACCCCTGGCCCTACATCGGCTTCCTGCTCTTCATTATCAAAAAGGCCTTCGACGAATTCGAGGAACGCGCCGGCTCAATCGCCGCTCCGCGCGGTGAAAAGACAGCCTTGGTCGAAGCCGCCATCAATCAGCAGACCGATGATTTTGGCGTTTCGGACCTTCAAGACGTCTGTCCCGGTGTCGGAGTCGATCTTATCCGCAAGGTACTGAAGAGCCTTAAAGGAACAGGCGTCGAATGTCTCGGCCGCGGCCAGTCCGCCCGCTGGCGGAAGCTGAATTAGGTACTACCCATTGAATTGGGTACTGAATTAGGTATTGGGTAATCGATATGGGTATTTTATTAGGTACACTTTTTGCGTTGAGCGTTGAACGTTCAGCGTTGAGCTTTCCATCCCCCTTATTCCCTATTCCCTATTCCCTTCACCCATGACCTTTCCCTCCATCCGCATCGAAGGCGCGATCCTCTCCCCCGACATCCTCGACCGCATCG
>JAAZAI010000576.1 GCA_012514445.1 Lentisphaerota bacterium | reverse complement strand
GCGTTGGCGAAGGCCATGCCGGACATCGTTGCCGCGTAGTGAACCTTCTCGCGCGCCTTCATATCCTGCGAGCCGTTGTTGTAGCTGTCGGGAAGGTACTTGAAAAGGATCCGGATCGCCTCCAGCGCCAGGCTGTTGGTGAACTCGGTGGACAGCACCGAGACCATCGCCTCCAGGGCGTGCGTCAGCGCGTCGATGCCGCCGTAGGCCGTCAGACGCTTCGGCATGTTCATCACGAGCTCGGGATCGACGATCGCCATGTCGGGGGTCAGCGAGTAGTCCGCGATCGGGTACTTCTTGCCGGTCGCATCGTCCGTGACCACCGCGAACGGCGTCACCTCCGAACCCGTGCCGGAGGTCGTCGGGATGGCGACGAACTGAACCTTGCGGGCTTGATCGGGGAAGGCGCAGATGCGTTTCTCGATGTCCATGAAGCGCATCGCCATCTCCTCGAATTTCGCACCGGGATTCTCGTACATCAACCACATCATCTTCGCCGCATCCATCGGCGAGCCGCCGCCGAGGGCGATGATCACGTCCGGCTTGAAGCCGTTGCACAGGTCGAGTCCCTTGCGGATCGTGGTCAGGTCGGGGTCGGGCTTGACCTCGTAGAAGACCTCGTACTCCAGCTTCATTTCCTCCAGCGTCTGCGTGACCCGATCGGCATAGCCGAGGTCGTAGAGCGGGCGGTCGGTGACGATCACGGCGCGCTTGCGGCCGGACAGTTCGCGCAGCGCCAGCGCCAGGCAGCCGTACTTGATGAAGATCTTCGGCGGAATCCGGAACCACAGCATGTTTTCGCGCCTTTCGGCGATGTTCTTGATGTTCATCAGGTGCTTCACTCCCACGTTTTCGCTGATCGAATTTCCGCCCCAGCTTCCGCAGCCCAGCGTCAGCGAGGGCTCCAGCTTGAAGTTGTAGATGTCGCCGATGGCCCCCTGCGAGCTGGGCATGTTGACGAGCACGCGGCCCGTCTTCATGGCGGCGCCGAAGACCTTCGCGCGGTCGGAGTTGCGCATGTCGGTGTAAAGCGCCGACGTGTGGCCGATGCCGCCGAACTCCACGAGCGCCGCCGCCTTCGCCACGGCGTCCGCAAAGTCCTTGGCGCGGTACAGGGCGAGCACGGGCGAGAGCTTTTCGTAGGCGAAGGGTTCGTCGCGGCCGATCACCTCCGCCTCGCCGATCAGAACCTTGACGTCGTCCGGAACTTTGATGCCCGCCATCGCGGCGATCTTGGCGGCCGGCTGGCCGACGATGTCGGCGTTGAGACGGCCGTCCTTCAGGATTGTCGCGCCCACCTTGTCCTTCTCGCCCGGCATCAGCAGATGCGCGCCGCGGACCTTGAACTCGGCTTTGACCGCTTCGTACACCGCGTCGACGACCACCACCGACTGCTCGGAGGCGCAGATGACGCCGTTGTCGAAGGTCTTGGACATCAAGATCGAGCTGACGGCCATGCGGATCTCGGCGGTCTCGTCGATGACGGCGGGGGTGTTGCCCGCGCCGACGCCGAGGGCGGGCTTGCCGGAACTGTAGGCCGCCTTCACCATGCCCGGTCCGCCCGTGGCGAGGATCAGGCTGATATCGGGATGCCGCATCACGTAGTTGGACATCTCGACCGTCGGCTCCTCAATCCAGGCGATGATGTTTTCCGGCGCTCCGGCGGCGACCGCCGCCTCCAGCACGATCCGCGCGGCCTCCGCCGTGCTGCGCTTCGCCCGCGGATGCGGGGAGAAGACGATGCCGTTGCGCGTCTTGAGCGTGATCAGACTTTTGAAGATCGCCGTCGAGGTGGGGTTGGTGGTGGGTACGATGCCGGCCAGGATGCCGATCGGCTCCGCGATGCGCCGCAGGCCGAACGAGGCGTCGTAGCTCAGCTCGCCGCAGGTCTTCTCATTTTTGTACTTGTTGTAGATGTACTCCGAGGCGAAGTGGTTTTTGATCACCTTGTCCTCGACGATGCCCATGCCCGTCTCCTCAACCGCCATCTTGGCGAGGCGGATGCGGGCGTTGTTGGCGGCGAGAGCCGCCGCACGGAAGATTTTGTCGACTTGCTCCTGGGAGTAGGTGGCGTAGATCGCCTGGGCGGTCTTGACCTTCTGGATGAGATCCTTGAGGGGTTGAAAGGTGTCGGGCGGGGTGGGGATGGGTGTGGGGGTCTTCATGGATTTCTCCTGCGTTCGGTTGTGTGTCCCTTGGTTTTTGAAAACGCTGCTCTATTATCGATAGTTTTATATCGATTGTCAAGCATCGAATTACTAATATTTACGTGGGCGCAGAAAAGCTCACGAAAAAACGGCAAACGCGAGCGCGGCGGCGCTCCCGCCGTCGATTGACGTTGCAGCCCGCTGACGCATGAATCAGCCGGGGGACAGGGGACAACCTGCGGCCTGCGCGGCGAGGCGGTGCGAGAGCACGGCGAGGCTGGAGGCGAGATCCACGCGCTGAATCACGACGGTGTCTGGAACTTCGAGCTTCACGGGCGTGAAATTCCAGATGCCGCGAATGCCCGCCGCGATCATCGTGTTGGCCGCGCTTTGGGCGGCGTCCGCCGGCACGGTGAGAATGCCCAGTTGGATGTGCATGCGTTCGATCATCGTGGGCATCTTGCGGACATCAAAGATCTTGACGCCGTGTTCCTTGGTGCCGATCTTGTCGGGGTTGGCGTCGAAGGCGGCGACGATGCGCAGGCCATAGAGCTGGAAACCCTCGTAGCCCAGCAGTGCGCGGCCGAGGCTGCCGACGCCGCATAGGAACGCATCGGTCGTATTGCTCCACCCTAGAAACTCCATGATCGCGAGAATCAGCGCATCGACCGGGAATCCACGGCGTGGTGTGCCGACGACGCCGGTGATGGCAAGATCCTTGCGTACGACGATCGGATCGAGCATCAGCTCCTTGGCGAGTGCGGCGCTGGAGGCGAAGGCCTCGCCCTGCACCTGGAGGTCGCGCAACGAGCGCAGATACAGGGGCAGCCGCTTGATCGTCGGAATGGCGGCAGTTCTGGTTTGTCCGAGGGTCATGTCGACGTTTTCCTTGGCGGCTGGTTCGTCCTTTGCTCTTGCGGGGAAGGGGCTCGATTTCTTGCTTTGCAGACGGGTGGGTTCAGCGGCGGCGGAGGGTCTTGGCGAACGAGGCGGCGGCCGCGAAGGCGGCCGCGAAGAGGACCGCCGGGGCCGAGGGCTGGATGTCGGCGTGCCAGCTCGCGGCGAGGCCGCACGCCATCGCGGCGAACGCGAACGCGGCGCCGACCGCCATCATCGGCACGAGGCGCCGCGCCAGGTGGCTGGCCGCCATCGCGGGCAGCGTCAGCAGCGCGATCGCCAGCACGATGCCGACGACCTTCACGAGCACCACCACGGCGACGGCCGTGACGAGCGAGAAGACGACCTCGAAGAACGCCGTGTCGACCCCGCGCAGCGCCGCGAGCTGCGAATCGAAGCAGATCGAGACGATGCCGCGCCAGAAGAAGACGAGCGCCACCGCGATCGCGGCGTCCAGCGCCGCCATCGCGACGAGGTCCGCGCCGGAGACGAGCAGCACCGAGCCGAAGAGGAAGTTCATCAGGTCGCCCTGGTAGCCCGGCGTGGCGTTGATGAAGACGATGCCGACCGCCATCCCGACGACCCACGTCGCGCCCAGCGCGGCGTCCGCGCGCTGCGCGCCGCGGGACTGCGCGAACGCGATGTAGAGCGCGGCGGCGGCCGCCGCGAGCAGCGCCCCGAGCGTCGGGGAGAACCCCTTCGCGCCATGCACGACGGCGAGGTACTGCGCCAGCCCCAGCCCCGCGAGCACGGCGTGGGACACGGCGCCGGCGACGTACGTGCTGCGGCGAACCAGCGTGAGCGCCCCCACGGCGCCGGAAGCGGCGGCCGCGAGCAGCGACGCGACGAGGGGCAGCACGAGGATGTCCGGGATGGCCGTCATACGCGGAAGATCGCGCCCATCTTGCGGCCGAGAAGCAAGCTCGTGCCGAGGATCGCCACGGTGAGGAAGACCATCGCCCAGACGCCGAGGGCGGAGGCGAGGTAGCGGCCCGTGCCGAGGAGCTGGAAGAGCTCGTAGATCGTCTTGGTGATCGGGTAGAACTGCGCCTGCTGGGCGAGCATCAGGCTGTCCGACACCTCGAGCATGCTGAACGCGAAAGCGAGCAGGACGCCGGCGGCGAGGTTCGCGGTGATGAGCGGCAGCGTGATGCGGCGCAGGGAGACGAGCGGCGAGGCGCCGAGGTTCGCGGCCGCCTCCTCGAACGTCTCGGAGGTCTGCTGAAGGCCGGCCGCCGCGGAGCGCACCATGTAGGGCAGGCGGCGCACGGCGTAGGCGGTCACGAGGAAGAGCGTGGGATTGACGCGCACGTCGAAGAGCGCGGTCCAAAGCGCGCTGTCGCGCACCCAGCCGAGATTCGCGAGCCAGGAGCTGATCGCCAGGTATCCGAACGCCATCACGAGGCCGGGGACGGCGAGCGGGATCATCGCCACCGCGTCGAGCACCGCCGCGCCGCGCACCTTGGAGCGCACGACGATGAAGGCGATGGCGAGGCCGAGCCCGAGGTTGACGAAGACGGCGATGGAGGAGAAGAGCAGGCTGTTGCGGATGGAGAGCACCGTCATGTCGTGCCCGAGCGCCTCGGCGTAGTTGGCCGTCGTGAACGCCTGCGGCAGGACGGAGCCGTACCAGGAGCCCGGCTGCGAGAAGCTGGTGAAGATCACGCCCAGATGCGGGAGCAGGGCCGTGAGCGAGACGAGGACGAACGGCGCCAGGGGCAGCAGAGCGCGGACGCCGCGCAGGCGCGTGGGGGTGAAGGTGACGGCGGCCTTGCCCTGCATCGCGTGCGCGCCGCGGCCGAAGACGAGCTTGCCGATGGCGTAGAGCGCGGTGCTGCAGGCGAGCACGACGAACACCAGCGCGTACGGGAACGGGCTGGAGCCGATCTCCTTGAGCGCGTCGAAGACCTGCACGGAGGCGCACGTCGTGTAGTTGAGCATCAGCGGCGCGCCCAGCTCCGTGAAGCTCCAGATGAAGACGATCGTCCCGCCGGCGAAGAGACCGGGCGCGATGAGCGGCAGCGTGATGCGGAAGAAGCGCCGCCATCCGGGGCAGCCGAGGTTCGCGGCGGCCTCCTCCATGGCGGGATCCACGTTGGCGAGCGCGGCCGAGGCGTTGAGGTAGGCGATCGGATAGAGGGCGAGCGCCTGGATGGCGACGACGCCGGCGTAGCGCGCCTGCCCCAGCCAGTCGACGGACGTGCCGAGCAGCGCGTTGAGCACCCCGTAGCGCCCGAGGAGCTGCGTCATGCCGATGGCCCCGACGAACGGCGGCAGGATCATCGGCACGAGCACGAGCGCGGAGAAGAGCGCCTTGCCCGGGAAATCGTACTTGTGCGAGATCCAGGCGAGCGGCAGGGCGATGGCCATGGCCAGCAGCGTCGTCCCCGCGGCGATGGCGAAGCTGTTCGCGAGACCCTCCGCGTAGATCGGGTTGCGGAAGACGCCGAGGAGGTAGTCGAGCGTGAAAGCGCCGTCCACCCAGAAGCCTCCCTTGACCACCAGCGCGATCGGCAGGAGGAAGAGCGCGCCCAGGACGGCGGAGACGGCGGCGAGCAGGATGTACCAGCGCGAGGCGTTCATGGCGCGACTCAACCGTGGGGGACGAGCAGGTCGTTGAGATACAGCAGGCCGGCCATGCGGACGTCCTGCGTATGGCCCGCGCGATACGAGACGAGGGTGCCCGCGAAGCGGCCCGTGTCGAGCAGCGCGACGGCGGCGAGCAGGTCGAGGGTGGCGCGGTGCCAGACGGCCTCGAGCGCCTTGCCGCCGAAGACGAGTTTGGGCTCGTTGAGATACTTCGTCTTGCCGTGGACGAGGATGTTGCGGCGCGTGTAGCCGAGGTTGCGCGTGTCGGCGAAGAGCTTGCCGACGGTCTTGGCGTACCAGTATTCCTTCGAAGGGGCGTTGGTGCGCGCCTCCGCGCCGATGCGGAACGTCTCGGGCGTCACGTCGAAGCGGATCCGCTGGCGGCCGATCACCGAGGGAAAGTCGATTGCGCAGTCGACGCGCAGGCCGCACTCGCCGGGCTTCGCCGGCAGGAAGGTGAGGAAGTCTCCGCGATTCCCGCCGAAGGTCACCGGCTCCTTGACGGTGATGAACCGCGCGGGCGCGTCCGTCTCGACGATGCCGGCCTTCTCGATCGCCTCGACGAGATCGAGGTTGCCGCGGTCGAAGAGCGGCGGATCGCCGGAGTCCGTCTCGATGAGCAGGCTGTCCACGCCCATGCCGACGCGCAAGGCGACGATGTGCTCGACCATGCGCAGGTAGTTGTGCGGGTTGCCGCAGCGCAGCACGATGTTGCGGGCGGTGGTCCAGACGTTGCGCACGGAGACCTTGAAGGGGAACTGCTCCTTCTGGTCCGTCCGGCGGATCCACCAGCCGTCCTCGCGCGTGGGCGAGAACGTCAGCGTGCTGTTGCGCGGGCTGAACGTCGCATGGCCCGAGGCGGACTGCGCGGAGCCGATCGTCGTGTGCCACTTCGAGAACGGGTAGGGCCCGTCGTGGAGACGTTCGAGATCCACGGGCTGATCCCGCATGCGGACGGCGGCGGCGGCGATGGCGGCGGCGTCGCCGGCGACGACCCGGCCGATTTCGTATTCGGGAGCGGACATAGAGATTCAGGAAACTTGAAATTGGAAATTGGAAATTTGTGTCTGGAGAACTTTGTCGTCAACTTTGTCGCAAACTTTGTCGAGCCGAGGAGTTGGTCCCTGCCTCACGCGCCGCTGGCCTGGCGGAGCATGTCGACGAGCTGGCCTTCCTCGGCGAGCTGGGCCTTGACCATGTCGGCGGTGACGAGCATCTTGGCGCCGGACTTGCCGCCGACGGCCGAGACGTCGTACATCACGTCGACCATCAGCTCCTCCAGGATCGCGCGCAGGCCGCGGGCGCCGGTCTTGCGCTTGAGCGCCTCGTGGGCGAGCGAGCGCAGCGCGGCGTCCTCGAACTGCAAGTCCACGCCGTCGTAGGCGAAGAGCTTGCGGTACTGTCGGACGAGGCAGTTCTTGGGCTGGGTCAGGATGTGGACGAGGTCGTCTTCGGAAAGCTCCGACAGGACGGAGACGATCGGAAGGCGGCCGACGAACTCGGGGATGAGGCCGTACTGGATCAGGTCCTCGGGCTCGGGGCGGAGCCGGTCCGCGACGGGTTTGCCGACGGGCGCCGCGGCGTCCCCGGAGACGAAGCCGAAGTGCTTCTTGAGGGAGCGCCGGCGCATGATCGTGTCGAGCCCGACGAAGGCGCCGCCGCAGATGAAGAGGATGTCCTTCGTGTCGATCTCGATGTAGCGCTGCTCGGGGTGCTTGCGGCCGCCCGCCGGCGGCACGTGCGCCACGGTGCCTTCGAGGATCTTGAGCAGCGCCTGCTGGACGCCCTCGCCGGAGACGTCGCGCGTGATGGAGACGTTGTCGGTGCGGCGGCCGATCTTGTCGATCTCGTCGATG
>JAAZAI010000575.1 GCA_012514445.1 Lentisphaerota bacterium | reverse complement strand
GCGGGCGGCAGCGTTCGCCCATGGCGAGTTCCTGTTTGAGGTCGGCGAGCATGCGCACCTCGAGGGTGTTGACGTCGACCTCGGCGAACTCGCCCTCCATGCCGACCATGTAGACCTTGTTGGCGGGATCGGTCAGGTGACGGCAGGTGGCGGTGATGCGGATGTTCACGAGCGGGGTGATCGTGCGGACGTTGCCGTCGATGTCGATCGCGTGGGGCCCGATGAAGAGCTGGTTGCTCTCCCGGTGGATCATGCGGTTGGCATAGGTGCCGACGACCGACTCGGGATGCTTCGTGAGGTTCATGCCGTCGTCGATGCTGAAGAGGCCGGTTCCGGAGCCGGTGCCCTGCTTGTGCGCCACGTAGGTGACGAACCAGAGGCGGTTGGCCCAGGGCATGAGGCCGCCGATGCCGGTCTCGGTGCGGGCGGGGAGGTGTCCGGCCTTGACGGCCAGGTGCGGCATGACGCCGGAGATGTTGTGGTGCGGGATGGATTGTGTTTGCATGGGTAGAGGACCAGCAGGCCGTCGATGAGGCTTCGATTGGGCTGGGCAGGAAACATATCGCTATAATAGCACCATCAAGGCGCGGCTGTCAACCCACGAAATCGGACGATTTTTGGGGGTGTCGGCCTGTGCGGATCACGACTCGCCACTCATTCAGTTCTCCCCGAAATCGCCGATGTGCATCGCAATAAGGATGCAACGACTCCGGAAGTACGCACTCATTGAGCAATAATCCTCAATCATTGAGCCTTATATTTCGGTCCTTGGTGCGCACATGCTAGAATTCAACGACCGCGCGGGGTGCGCCCGAATGCGGCGTGCTCGGAGAGCCCGTCCTCGCGCCACAGCGGGATTGTAATCTGGAACACGACCTCCAGATTACAATGCGAGGCGGACGCGCGACGCGCGCCCGAAAACGGCGCGCTCGGAGAGCCCGCCCTACCTGGCGTCGCTGTTGCCTGGCGTCGCTGTTGCCCTGAGACCTGAACCCTGAACCCTTCTTTCCGCGAGTCGACTCGCGCCGCTCACACGACGACGTCGACGCGGTGGTCGCGGCGGTCGTCAACGAGCGGGATGCGCCCGTCGGCGCAGTCGCCGCCGTCGAGCCGAACGCTCGGCCGTTCGCCCTCCGCTGCGCGCCGGACGGCGATCGCGTAGACGGTCTCGCGGAATCGGTAGTGCAGGGTGTACGCATCGAGCCCGCTGGCGGCCAGGCGCGGGGTCATGCGGAGCGATTCGGGAAGGCGTTCGAGGCCGAGCAGCGTCTCGACCGCGAACCGGTACATCCAGCCGGCGGCCCCCGTGTACCAGCTCCAGCCGCCGCGGCCCGTGTGCGGTGCGGCGCCGTAGAGGTCCGCCGTCATCACGTAGGGTTCGACGCGGTAGCGCGCCGCCGCCTCGGGCGTGTCGCCGTGGCGGACGGGGTTGAGAAGGTCGAAGAGCGCCCAGGCGGTGTCGGCGTCGCCCATCAGCGCGAAGGCCATGGCGAGCCAGATCGATCCGTGCGTGTACTGCCCGCCGTTTTCGCGGACCCCAGGCGGGTAGCCCTTGATGTAGCCGGGGTCGAGCGAGGTCTTGTCGAATGGCGGGTCGAAGAGCTGCACGATGCCGTCCTCCATCCGCACCAGATGGCGCTGGGCGGCGCGCATCGCGCGTTGCGCCCGTTCCGGCTCGCCGGCGCCGCTGATGACCGCCCAGCTCTGCGCCAGCGAGTCGATGCGGCATTCGTCGTTCTCCGCGGAACCGAGCGGCATGCCGTCGTCGAAGTATGCCCGCCGATACCACTCGCCGTCCCAGGCCGTCTCGTCGAGGCGGCCCCGCAGGGCGGCCTCCTCTCGGCGCCAGCGCGCGGCGTCCTCGCCCTTGCCCCTGAGGTCGGCGACGTCGGCGTAGCGGCGTAGCGTGTCGCAGAGGAACCAGCCGAGCCAGACGCTCTCGCCGCGGCCCTTGATGCCGACGCGGTTCATGCCGTCGTTCCAGTCGCCACTGCCCATCAGCGGCAGCCCGTGGCGCCCGAACGCGAGGCTCTTGCGGATGGCGCGGACGCCGTGTTCGTAGAGCGTGCCGATTTCCGAGCCGTGGGCGTGCGGCTCGTACTGGCTCTCCTCGCCTTCAGCCAGCGGACGCGCCGTCAGGAACGGCGCTTCCTCGTCCAGCACGCCCGTGTCGCCCGTCGCCATGACGTAGCGCGCGATGGCCTGCGGCAGCCAGAGCAGGTCGTCGGAGATCCGCGTGCGCACGCCGGCGCCCTCGGGGGGATGCCACCAGTGCTGCACATCGCCCTCCTTGAACTGGCGCGAGGCGCAGAGGAGGATCTGGCTGCGCAGCAAGTCCGGCGCCGCGTGGAGCAGCGCCATGGCGTCCTGGAGCTGGTCGCGGAAGCCGAAGGCGCCGCCGGACTGGTAGAAGCCGCTGCGCCCCCAGACGCGGCACGACAGCGTCTGGTAGACGAGCCAGCCGTTGACCAGCGCCTGCATCGCCGGGTTTCCGGGCGCGTCGAGGCGGATCGCGCCCAGCAGTCGGCTCCAGTGCTCCCACACGCCCTCCAGGGCGGTGCGGGCGCCGGCGCGGCCGCGGAAGCGCTGCGCGAGCGCGCGCGCCTCGTGGACGTCCTGGCCGACGCCGAGGATGAACACGACTTCGCGTGCGCCGTCGGGCAGGAGTTCGAAGGAGGTCTGCAGCGCCGCCGCGGGGTCCAGGCCCGCGCCGGTGCGACCGGAGAGCTGGACGCGCTCCAAGGCGGCCGGGGCATCGAGGTCGCCGTTGCGGCCGATGAACTCCGTGCGGTTGCCGCTGACCACGAATTCCTTTTCGCTGCAGGCCGCGAAGACGACGCGCTTCGAAAAGACCCGGTTGTAGGGGTTGCGCGCGATCAGCAGCCCGCTCTGGGTGTCCACCGCGGTGTTGATGTGCATCAGGTTCGCGTGGCGCCATTCCCCGAGCACCAGCTCGTTGTAGCTGAAGAGCGAAAGCTTCCGGGAACGGCCGGAGCCGTTGCGGAGCCGGACGACGACGAACTTGACAGGGGCGTCCATCGCCACGTAGACGGACGTCTCGCTGGCGATGCCCGCCTCTTCCCTCTCGAACACGGTATAGCCGAAGCCGTGGCGGCAGGCGATGCCGCCCGCGCCGCGCGCGGGCGCAGGGGTCGGCGACCAGAAGCGGCCGGACTCGTCGTCGCGCACGTAGTAGGCCTCGGCCGTGGGGTTCGACACGGGGTCGTTCTTCCACGTCGTGAGGCGGAACTCGTGGGCGTTCTCCGCCCACGTGTACATCGCTCCGGACTCCGAGACGACCGTGCCGATGTGGGGCGAGGCGATCACGTTGACCCAGGGCGCGGGCGTCGGACGCCCGGGCTCGAGGAGGATCACGTATTCGCGCCCGTCGGGCGTGAAGCCGCCCAGGCCGTTTTCGAAGATCCGCTTGCGCGGCGCGAGGGCCTTGGCCGGGGGGTCGGGGAATGGCGGCGGCGCGGGCTGCAGCGGGGCGGGGAGGCGGCGCGGCGTGTAGCGGCGCTCCACCTGTTCGCGCAGCGTCTCCGCCGTGTCGGAGAGCACGATCCTCGCCACGCTCTGGAAAAGGACCTTGTCCTCTTCCGAGAGGTTCTCGATGCGGCGCAGGAAGATGCCGCCGGGCTTGTCGATCAGGCCCGCGTCGGGGCTGGCGTTGATGGCGCCGACGATGCGGTCGTTGAGCGTGGCGCGGTACCCCGAGAAGTCCTCGTTGACGATGACCAGGTCGCTGGCGAGCCCCTTGAGGCGCCAGTAGGCGTGCGCGCGGAGCACATCGGTCACGAGATCCAGGCGCGAGAGGTCGCCGATGCGCAACAGCACGATCGGGATGTCCCCCGAGATGCCGAAGCGCCAGAGGCTCTGCTGGTTAAGTTCGTTCGCGGCGATGACTTTCGACGACGCCCGGTTGCGCGGGGTGGCGTAGACGATGGAGCTGGCGAGGCGCCCGTAGAGCTGAGCCTCGGATTCGCTCACGTTGATGAGCCGCAGCACGATCTGGCTGTGGGACCACGCCATGTCGAAGGCGCGGTCCACGAAATGCCGGTCGTGGTACTGGCCCGCCAGTTCGAGAGCCTGCTCGCGCGTGGCGGCCGCGCCGGTGACGAGGTG
>JAAZAI010000574.1 GCA_012514445.1 Lentisphaerota bacterium | reverse complement strand
GCGCAGCTCAAGGCGGACGACTTCGACTGGAAGGCCATCTTCGCCGAGGGCGTGCGCTGGTTCCACAGCGGCGGCATCTTCGCCGCGCTCTCCGACACCACCCCCGAGGTGATCGTCGCCGGCATGAAGGCGGCCAAGGCCGCCGGCGCCGTCGTCTCCTTCGACCTCAACTACCGCGCCAAGCTCTGGAACATCCGCGGCGGACACGAGCACGGCGTCAAGACGCTCGAACCCATCCTCCAGCACGTCGACGTGCTCGTCGGCAACGAGGAGGATCTGCAGATGGGCCTCGGCATCCCCGGCCCCGAGGTGGAGGCCAAGTCGGCCCTCGACCCCTCCGCCTTCGTCAGCATGATCGGCAAGGTCACGAAGAAGCAACCCAACATCAAGGTCGTCGCCACGACGCTGCGCGAGGTGCATTCCACGAACCGCCATGGCTGGAGCGCCGTCGCCTGGATCAACGGCGAGGTGGCGCAGGCCCCGATCCGCGACCTCGACGTCTACGACCGCGTCGGCGGCGGCGACGGCTTCGCGGCCGGCCTCTTCTACGGACTGCTCCAGGGCGCCTCGCCCGACGAGGCCGTCCGCCTCGGCTGGGCTCACGGCGCCCTGCTCACGACCTATCCGGGCGACACCACGATGGCCTCCCTCGACCAGGTCAAGGCGCTCGCCAAGGGCGGCTCCGCCCGCATCCAGCGGTAGGCAGGGGCCAGGGTTCAGGGCAATCTTTGTCGCGAGAGCTTTGTCGCAAACTTTGTCGAGACCCAGGAATCGTAATCGCAATCGTAATCATAATCGCAATCGCAATCGTAATCGTAATCGACTAGCGACTAGCGACTAGCCACTAGCGACTTGAGGAAAACATGAAAGCAGACATCGGATTGATCGGACTGGCGGTGATGGGCGAGAACCTCGTCCTCAACATGGAGAGCAAGGGCTTCACCGTGGCGGTGTACAACCGCACCGTCGAGAAGGTGGACAAGTTCGTCGCGGGCCGCGGCGCGGGCAAGAAGTTCATCGGCTGCCACAGCGTCGAGGAGCTCTGCGCGAACCTCGAGCGCCCCCGCAAGGTGATGATGCTCGTCAAGGCCGGCCAGGCCGTCGACGACTTCATCGAGCAGATCCTCCCGCACCTCGAGCCGGGCGACATCATCATCGACGGCGGCAACAGCCACTTCCCGGACACGATCCGGCGCTGCAAGTACGTCGAGGACAAGGGCTTCCTCTACATCGGCACCGGCGTCTCCGGCGGCGAGGAGGGCGCGCTGCTCGGCCCTTCCATCATGCCGGGCGGCTCGCCGAAGGCCTGGGCGGCCGTGAAGCCGATCTTCCAGAAGATCTCGGCGCACACCGACGCCGGCAAGCCCTGCTGCGAGTGGGTCGGCGAAGGCGGCGCGGGCCACTTCGTCAAGATGGTCCACAACGGCATCGAGTACGGCGACATGCAGATGATCTGCGAGACCTACCAGATGATGAGCCAGGGCCTCGGCATGTCCAACGACGAGATG
>JAAZAI010000573.1 GCA_012514445.1 Lentisphaerota bacterium | reverse complement strand
GAAGGGCGCGCAGGCCCTGCGCGCCGCCGGGCAACCCGTCGTAGCCGGGTTGGTACTCCGCAGCGGCGCGCCGCGCGCGCCCGCCACGGCTGGAGGGGCGCAATCCTTTGCGCCCGCGGCGGCGGCAAGGGATTGCCGCCCCCAACGCCGTTCGCGCGGCAGGAGGGACGTGATCGCCGAGCGTTTATTATAATCTGGGAAATGTGTTCCAGATTATGGCGGGATGGATTCGGGCGCGCATCGCGCGTCCGCTACGGCTGGAGGGGGGCAATCCTTTGCGCCCGCGGCGGCGGCAAGGGATTGCCGCCTCCAACGCCGGCCGCGCGGCAGGAGGGACGCGATCGCCGAGCGTTTATTATAATCTGGAAAAGGTGTTCCAGATTATGGCGGGATGGATTCGGGCGCGCATCGCGCGTCCGCTACGGCTGGAGGGGCGCAATCCTTTGTGCCCGCGACGGCGGCAAGGGATTGCCGCCCCCAACGCCGTCCGCGCGGCAGGAGGGACGCGATCGCCGAGCGTTTATTATAATCTGGAAAATGTGTTCCAGATTATGGCGGGATGGATTCGGGCGCGCATCGCGCGTCCGCTACGGCTGGAGGGGGGCAATTCCTTGCTTCTGCGGCGGGGACGCCGCAGCTACGCCAAACATACGCCAAGGTTCAGCCACAACGGCTCCCGACTCGCACGGCTCTCTTCTTCGGACTGTTTTCGCTTCCTGCTCGTCGCTTCAGCGCAGCGGCGTCACGCGGTAGAATCTGCGAGGGAACGCGCCGGTCGGCTCGAACACGGTGTTCGTCGTTCCGTTGCCGACGACCGGGTCGCCGAGCGGCGTCCAGTCGCCGAGGGCGAGGTCAGTGCACGTTTCGACCTGGTAGCGCTCCCCGTAGTCCGAGGCCCAGGTCAGGGCGACGGCCTGCCCGATGTCCGTCTGCCAGGGGACGAGCGGCCCGAGGGAGGTGTCCGAGATTTTGATGGTGTCGACATAGCCGACTCCTCGGAATCCGACGCCGTGGAAGGCCCGGTTCGTCGCCATGCAGGGCAGCCAGGGGCCGCCATTCTCCGACGGGACGTCCGGCAGCTTGAAGCCGTCGACCCAGAGCAGGTTCGTCTGGTTGAGGAAAAGCCGAAAATAGGGAACGCTCAGCGTGTCGGCCATCGCGAGCTGGAGAGTGATGTGATGTGCCTGGTAGGGCGGATTGAAGAGCATGTCCGGATGGAGAAGCCACTGGTTGGTGGTGCCGCCGCAGGCCACGTAAAGGCGCTGAAAGATGATCTCGTTGGTGCTCTCGTCCATTTCGTCCAGAAGCCCCACGCCCAGCAGGCTGTTTCCCGGAAGGGATGGCCAGCTGTCGGAGCCGATCATGACGGTTGACAGATCGATCCAAATGTTGTCCGCCCGTCCGGTGACAGACCAGCGGTCGGTCGTCCCTTGGGCGTCGAGATCCAGGCATTTCCCTGAAAAGGCCAGCGCGGGCGGGGGCATGGTAGGAAGCGCCGAGACGGGCATGATCGATGTCTCGGTCCCCATTTCGTGACTCCATCCGTTGGTCGGATAATTGAAGTGGCCTGCGGTCGAATAGGCCTCGAAAGATTCTTCGGCCGGTAGCGCGAGCGCGGTCGTTTCTGCGGCTGGCACCGAAGGCACGGTGATCAACATCGTATAGGGCGGCTCAATGGTAATTCCCCCGGACGGTTCAGGGGTTGCCATCGCCGAGGAAGGTCGCGGGAAAGCATCCTGTCCGCCAGCGGCGGTCACCGCCGCCGGAAGCCCGGCGAGGAGCGCGGTCGCGAGAGCTGTGGCGAGTGTGGCGGCTTTCATGGATGAATCCCTTTCGCCGTGGACCGGCTTCAGTTGACGTATTTCCCGTGACGCTGGATGGCGGCATGAATCAAGTCTATCCCAATCGGTTTCGCGGGGTCAACGCCAAAACGCCTCGATTCCGCATGGACAGTCGGATGTCCTTGCGCTAACATGGTGGCGCGTTTTGGGAAGGCAGGAGCGTGCTGGGGCGCAGGCGCATCAATGGAATCGGCGGAGGAGGATGAAGGATATGATCGAATTGCAGATGAAGAGCGGACGCGAGAAGTCCCTGGAACGTCGCCACCCCTGGATCTTTTCCGGCGCGATCCTGGGCGCGGACGGCGAACCCGCCAACGGCGACGTCGTCGATGTCGTCTCCGGGCGCGGCGACTGGCTGGGGCGGGGTCTCTACTCCGCCACGTCCCAGATCGCCGTGCGCATCCTCACGTTTGATCGAGCCGAGATGATCGACGCATCGTTCTTCCAGCGCCGCCTCGAAGCCGCCTGGCGGCGGCGCGAAGGCCGCTGGGACCCGAAAGAGCGCAACGCCGTGCGCTGGGTGCACGGAGAGGGCGACGGCCTGCCGGGCCTCGTGGTGGACCGCTACGCCGACGTCGTGTCGATCCAGGTGCAGACCGCCGGCATGGACCGATGGAAGGACGCGATCGCCGACGCGATCGCCGCCCTCGCGCCGGGCTGCGCGGTCTACGAGCGCTCCGACACCGGAATGCGCGTTCTCGAGGGCCTCGAGGAGGTCTCCGGGCCGCTGCGCGGCGTGCTGCCCGAGGAGGACGTCGTCGTGCGCGCCAACGGCGTCGATTGGGCGGTCGACGTCGCGGGCGGCCACAAGACGGGCTGCTACCTCGACCAGGTGGACAACTGGGCGCTCGTCGGCGCCCAGGCGAAGGGGCGGCGCGTGCTCGACACGTTCTGCTTCCACGGCGGCTTCGCGCTCGCGTGCCTCCGGGGCGGAGCCGAGCACGTGCTCGCGCTCGACTCCTCCCAGGACGCGCTCGAGGGGCTCGAAGCCGACCTCGCGCGCAACGCCTTGGCCGAGGCGCCTTGCGAACGGCTCTGCGCCGACGTCTTCACGGCGCTGCGCGGCTTCCGCGACCGGCGCATGAGCTTCGACCTCGTCATCCTCGATCCGCCCAAGTTCGCCGACTCGAAGGGCCACGTCGACAAGGCCTGCCGCGCCTACAAGGACATCAACCTGCTCGCGTTCAAGCTGCTCAACCCCGGCGGGCTGCTGGCGACGTTCTCCTGCTCGGGGGCGGTCACGCCCGAACTCTTCCAGAAGGTGGTGGCGGACGCGGCGCTCGACGCGAAGCGCGACGCGCGCATGCTCGCGCGCTACACCCAGGCGCCCGACCACCCGGTGTCCCTCGCCTGCCCCGAAGGGCTTTATCTCAAAGGGTTGCTTCTCTCCGTATAGTTGTCAAACCACGGAGGCTGACGTGAGAAGATCGGAGTATGAGCTTCGAACGAAGATAACGCGGAGTCGCAAGCTGAAATTCCTCTTGCGAGAGTTCTGGTTTGTCTGCTTTGTTGTCTTTGTGACGCTCCTGCTCAATAGCTACGCCGTGTTCGTCGTCCGGCATGGTTTCAACGACTTGCTCCGCCCGTGGTGGGAGACCGGGGTGACCTGGGAGGAAGTTTTCGCCGGATCCATCGGCGTCTCCATGGTGATCGCGGCCTTCTTCTGGGACAGACTGCTGTTCATCGGATTCTGCCGTCGCGCGATTCTCCCGAAAATCGAAGTCTCCGTCTCGCCGATGCGAGTTGCCCCAGGAGACGTTGTCAAGGTCTCCTTCTGCGTCAAGGGAACGACCGACTGGTTTCGCCGCATGCAGGCGCAACTTGAGTCCACGGAAGTCGATGACGATTGCATGATGGAGAACCTGTATCGGGAGACTATCTTCAGCTCTTCAAAACAAGAGGCCCTCGGGGAGGGATCGTTCACGGTTTCGATTCCGCGTG
>JAAZAI010000572.1 GCA_012514445.1 Lentisphaerota bacterium | reverse complement strand
ATGATGAGTGATGAGTGGAAAACAGGGGCCACACCCTTGGAATACTACAGCCACGCGCAACGGGGTGAGGCGCGATTTCCGGGCGCAATCCCCGCGTCCGACTGTCACATATTCGAATATGTGACTTCACCCGTTGTCCTTCTATGGAATTATCGGTCGGCGTCGCGTACGTGCCATTGCTCGGAACGTCGTGTTTTTCCGCGATCATCGCCCGCGTGATGCGAAACCTGCCTTTCGCGATGCCCTCTCTTGATGACCGTCGCGCACGCGTTGACCGTGGCGGTCATGGCCGTCGTCGTCTGCGGAATGCTGTGGCCACTGCTCACCAGCACGTGGGGCATGTCATGAAAATGAAACAGCGCGAATCGCGGGTCTGGCCTGATTTCTTCAATCAGAAACGGGCGTCCAGCGACAAAACGTGCGGATAAGCCAGAATGCGCTCGTCGGCGGTCACCAGGCGATAGCCGTGGTGGACTGCGGTGGCCACCAGGATTCGGTCGGCGGGGTCTTTGTGGAAGACGCCGGGGAGTGCGTACGCAAGCAGCGCGATCGGCGGCGTCAAGTCCAGCGCCCGAAGATCCAGGTCTTGCATGCCCCGGCGCAACCACGACTCCAACGTTCCCTTGAACGCCAGCCTGCCGACCGTCTGCAGCTGCCCGAATTCGACCACCGAGATGGTCGCGACGGACAATGCGTTGTTTGCCGACTCCAACTCCGCACGGCAACGCGGCCCAAGCTCATTTGGCGACTCCAGCGCCCAGAACCACACATGCGTGTCGAGGAGGAGGTTCATCGGGCGGACTCCCAATCCTCGGCGGCGTCGCCATAAACCAAGTCGCCCTGCACCGAAGCCTCCCCCGCAAGCGTTCCAAGCTTGCGTGTCTTTTCCGGTTGCTCCGCCACCGGCAGAACGCGCGCCAGCGGGTGTCCCCGCCGGGTCACAAGCACCGTGACCCCTTCGCGGTTGACGCGCTCCAGCACCGCCAGGCAACGAGCCTTGAAGTCAGAAACCAGCATTGTCGTCATTCGCACTCCTTACTTCTGATTAATAGACTATCATGACCTTATCGGATAGTCAAGTTAGTCATCGGAGTAATCAACCGGATGTTCGAGCGCTTCTACCGCGTGGACAAAGGCCGCGCCCGCGAGCAGGGCGGCTCGGGTCTGGGCCTGGCGATCGTGAAGCACATCGCGCAGATCCACGGCGGCGGCGCCACCGTCGAAAGTCGCCGCGGCGACCGCTCCACCTTCACCCTCCGCCTCCCCCTGCGCCGCCCCGCGACGCCAGGCTGAAGCGACGCCCATCGCCGCCCCCGTTCCGTTCCGCGACGGCACCCGCTCTCACACTTTCGAAAGTGTGAGAGCGTTTGTGGCGCTGCATCAGGGCGAGAGGATTTCGGGCCCAAGCATTATTTCGGCTCGAGCAGGCTTCGCATGTCCGCGATGAAGACACGGCGCGAGCCGCCGACGAAACCGTTGAACGCGACGTAGCGCCAGGTGCGATCCCAGGCGGGGTGCGGATCGACGCGCAGCACGCTGTCCTCGCACCCGGTGTCCACGTTGATTCGCGCGACGACCTCCTCGCGTCCGCTGTCGAGGTCGATCCAGCGCAAGGGGACGGTCCCGTCGCCGAATGCGATGCGCTCGCCCTTGTAGGCGTCGGTGAGCAGATGGCGTCCGTCGCGGTGCACGGTGGGATGTCCCGATCCGGGCGTCGCATCGAGCATCTTGCGCAAATCGGCCCCGTCGGCGTCGACCTCGACGAAGCGCAGGCCATCGCGGTCGATGTTGAGATTCATCGAAATCCGCTTGCCGTCCGGGAACCAGGTGGCGTGGTGGCCTCCCTTCTCCCATTGCTCGGGGCCGACCGCGCAGGCGAAGGCGCCGCCATCCAGTCCCGTCGTGACCCAGGCGTAGCGCACGGCGGAGAAGTCGTGTTTGAAGAGATTCCAGCGCGGGTCAGCGACCGTCGGAAACCAGCGCAGGCTCAGCATCAGCCGATCTCCCTGGGGGTTGAACTTGCTGTGGAAACCGTAGATCTCCTGGCGCGCGGGATCGTCGATGCGGACCGGGGGATCGGCCTTGGCCAGGATGTCCGCGATGGAGGCGAACAGGCGCGTCTTGCCCGTCGACGTGTCGGTCAGGTGGAATCCGTCGTCTTCCGAGGGCCCCACGTTCTGGCGCATCGCGCCGGGGGGATGCAGACGCCGTAGCCGGGCTGCGTCCTGCGCATCGTGGCCATGTTGGCGGAGACGAGCCAGCGGCCGTCTGGCGAGGCGTGGTAGACGGCGCCGTCCATTTTCTCGCGGGCGCCGGAGAGGGGGTCGAGCTTCCAGGCGAACGGGCGCCAGGTTCGGGTGTCCACGTCGTTGAAGAACAGTTCGTGGTCGGTGCCGCCCCAGTTGACGTTGGCGCCTAGCTGCGGCTCCCATCCGCACGTCTCGGCCACGACGCGGAATTCGCCCGACTCCAGGTCGACGAGGCAGACGCGCCCCGCCTCGCCCGGCTCGGGCTGGCGGTTTTCGAACGGCATCTGGAACACGACGAGATAGCGCCCCGAGGGGCTGATGGGCGAAGTGTCGAAGAAGCGGTGCATGCAGCCGTCCTGGTCGGGCGTCACGCACCACGCGGGGACGGCGGGATCGAAATCGCGGTATCGTGGGAATTTGGAGTTCATGGCGAGGTTAGTTGTCCTGATATCTTTCTCGATCGCGGCTTGAATGTGAACTCCGGAACTTCTGCCCTAGGCCCCAGGCCGCAGGCGTTCAGTCTTCGAGGACCGCGACCGGGCCGCGACCGCGGGCGACGAGCGCGATCCGCTTCTGCATGGGATCGAAGACGCAGATCTGGTCGCGACCGAGCTGAAGCAGAACGTAGTCGCCAGGCAGATGCGTGGCGTTGCGGATTCTCCAGTCTCCCAGCAGCATCTCGAACCCGATGTTGAATTCCGTCCCCGTATCGGCCTGGGACGCTCGCATCCCCCATCCCGCCCAGGATTCCACCCAGAAACTCCAGGGACTTTCTCGGGCCTCGCCAAGGCGGGAGACCGGCCCATATCTCGTCCACGTCGATTCTGCCTCGGAAAACCCGTGATTCTCCTGCTGCCAGGTCGGCGCCGCCGTTGTCGCGAATCTCTCTATTACGAGAACGTTCACGTCGCTTAGCGAGAACCCGCCTCCGGTCCACGTTGAAGCCATCAGATCCCATCGGTTGCTGTCGGCGGCAGACGGCCTTACCCAGAGGCAATCCGCCGCATCCGAAGCATTCAGGTCGTAAACGAAGCTCGATTCGCCCTGCGCGAGCGTCAGACGATGCACATCGCCATCCGCCGCGGCGATGTAGTAGACGGCGACATCCTTCGGAAGCGACAACGACGCGGGCTCGACAAACGTCAGGTCGGTGAGGATCGTCAGGTTGCTGGCCGACCCGTACCAGAAGAACAGGAGCACGTAGGAGATCGTCTGGACCTTGAGTGAGACCCTGATCGAGCGGCGGAGCCGGTTCGGCGTTCCGCGGAGCGCGAAGTTGACGAAGGGGAACTCAAGAATGAGCGTCATGAGATAGGTGATGACCACCGTCGCCCAGACCCAGAACCGGGCGTT
>JAAZAI010000571.1 GCA_012514445.1 Lentisphaerota bacterium | reverse complement strand
GGGGCGCGATCTCCGAGCGCGCCGTTTCCCTGGTTCCCGGCCCTGTTGCGAATTGCTGTTGCCCCGGGCTGTTGCTTGGGTGCTACAGCAAGTGCTGGCCGCTGTCGACGTAGAGGATCTGGCCGGTGACGGTCGTGGCCCGGGCGAGATAGATCACGGCCTGCGCGATGTCCGAAGGGATGCAGCGCACCGCGAGCGGCATCGGGCCGGCGAGTTCGGACATCCCCTCGGGCGCGAGCACCGGCCCGGGCGCGACGGCGTTCACGGTGATCCGGGGCGCCAGCTCCAGCGCCGCGCCCATCGTGAAGGCCTCCAGCGACTTCTTCGTGATCCAGTACGGCAGCGTGTCCTTGTCGGGCTTGGCGACGCGGCGGTCCAGGATGTTCACGATGCGGCCGCAATAGTCGTCGGGGAGGATTTCGCTTTCGGCGGCGCAGCGGGCCAGCGCCTTCGCCAGAAGAATCGGCGCGAGCGCGTTGACATGCCAGAGTTCGTCGAACTCCTCGACCGTGGCGTCCTCCAGCGTAACCTGCGAATAGACCGAGGCGTTGTTGACGAGGATGTCCACCCAGCCGGCCATCTCCCAGGCCGTCTTCATCACGATGTCGGGCGCATAGGGGTTCGTGAAGTCGCCGCAGACAAGCCAGGCCTGGCGGCCGATGTCGCGGATCTCCTCCGCCAGTGCCTCGGCCTCGACCGTCGACTGGCGGTAGTGCACGACGATGTCGCAGCCCTCTCGCGCCATCGCCAGCGCGACCTCGCGCCCGAGCCTCACCGCGCATCCCGTGACCAGCGCCACCTTGTCTTCCAGTAAATTCATCTCCTGTCTCCCCTCTTGTCCGCCGCGGGCTTCACGCCCCGGCGCCCGGAATCTCGCTCCACACGTCCGCGACGCGCTGCACCACGTCGTGGAAGCGCCCCGTCTCATAGGCCAGATCAAGCACCGTGTACCGGCTGCGGATCATCTGCGCGGCGATAACCGTCGCGCCGCACCTCGCCGCGCTCAGTCCGATTTCGCCGGGAGCCACGGGACACCCCGCGCAGCGCAGCATCTCCCGCATCCGCATCCACGGCATGAGCTGATCGTCCACCCGCTCGCGCAACGCGCCGAAACGCTCCGCGACATCCGCAAGCCGCTGCCGCAAGGCGTCCGGCTCGAGGTGCTTCGCGCGGGACTCCGCCAGGACGCGGTCCCCGACCTCGCCGTCCCCGAAGAGGCGCCGGATCTGCCGCTCGCGCTCCGCCCACGCGGGATAGCGCGCCACGGCCTCGTCGATGTCGTCCCGCGTGAACGGCGTCTCGAAGAGGCGCTCCATCGCGGCCAGCGCGGCCAGCGTGCCGATCCCGACCTTGAAGCCGTGCGAGGGTTCCGAGCCGTCGGGCTTGCGCAGGCCCGCCATCTCCCAGACGTGCGAGAACATGTGCTCGCAACCCGAGGCCGGGCGGCTCGACTGCGCCGCCTGCATCGCGAATCCGGAAAGCGCCAGCCCTTCGAAAAGTCCCTCGAACGCGCCGGGATCGCCCTCCTTCAGCTCGCGCGGATGGTTGAGCCAGCCGGCCAGCGGCTCCTGCACCAGACTCCAGGCCACGGCGTGGATCGGCTCGTCGCTCGCGCCCAACGCGTCCGCGATGATCCAGTCCGCCCCGCCCGTGACCTTCGCCATCAAGTCGGCGTAGCCCGAGGCCGTCAGCTCGTAGGGCGCCCGGCGCAGCACGCCCACGTCCGCCACGATCCCCAGCGGCGCGCGGCAGGGCACCGTCTTCTTGAAGCCGCCGGACGTCATCGGCGCGCCATGCGAGGCGTAGCCGTCCACGGATGCGGCCGTCGCCACGCACAGATAGCCCGCGCCAAGCGGATCCGAGGCGAGCTTGCAGATGTCGTTGATCGACCCCGCGCCGACGGCGACGGCGACCGCGTCGCGCGTCTTCAGGATCTCGCGAACCGTCTCGGCCGCCGCCAGTTCCGCATGGGGCGGCTTCTCGAAGACGTGGGGTTGCACGACGGCCACGCCCGCGGCCCGAAGGGCGGCATAGACTTCGCGTCCCGCGGCGACGAGCGTGTTGGGGTCGGCGACGAGGCAGGCCGCGCGCCCGGGGAACAGCGACTTGAACATCTCAGGCGTACGGGAGAGCATGTCCTCGCCCAACCAGAACATCCGGGTTTCGGTCGCGCTCTCAAGCGCCCTCTGGATCCGGGCGCCGGCGGCTTTCCCGGACGAATTTTCTGCGGACATCGCTTCTCCCTGCTCGTGCTGTGAAATGCTTCGTAGTATAGCAGACGCCCCCGCCCCCCGCAACCGCAACCCGCGCTGACAAAAACGCAGGTTGCCATATCCGGGCGGGTCGTGTAGAATCAAAAGCCTTACTTCCATTTCCGTTGTCGATCGAGATACCCGATTCCATGTTCAAGATTCTGGCCAAGGACTTTTTCGAAGTGGTGAAGAGCACGGCGCCGCTGGTGCTTGCGCTCGTCACGATCAAGCTGGTGCTCCGCTCGCCGTTCGATTCCGTCCGGCAGTTCACGACGGGGCTGCTCTTCGTTCTGGCCGGCCTGTTCGTCTTCCAGAAGGGCGTGGCGATGTGCCTGATGCCGCTGGCGACGGACGTGGGCCAGTCGCTCGTGAAGCTGCCTTCGCGCGGGCTCATTCTCCTCGTCTGCCTGGTCATCGGCTTCGCGGCGACCCTTGTGGAGCCGGCGCTCCAGGCCGTGGCGGCGCAGGCCGAGGAAATCACCGTCGGCGCCCTCGACCGGAAGGTGCTGATCTACGCGACCGCGATCGGCTGCGCCATCGGCATGGCGCTGGGCATCGCCAAAGTCCTGTACAATCTGAAGACGTCCTATTTCGTCGTGCCCCTGCTCGTCGTCCTGCTCGTGCTCTCCCTCGTCTCGAAGGATTTCATCGTGGGGCTGGCCTGGGATTGCGCCTCGGCCACGACGGGCCCGGTGAACATCCCGATCAACTCGGCCATCGCGCTGGGGCTCGCCGCCTTCGTCGCCGGCGTCGACCCAATGCGCGTGGGCTTCGGCCTCGTCGGCATGACCTGCCTCTGCGCGGCGGCCTCCGTGATGCTCGCCAGCGTGCTCAGAATCTAGGAAAGGAATCCTCCGCCATGGAACTCGAAGCCATCGTCTGCATCGTCGAAAGAGGGCGCGCCAACGACGTCGTCCACAAGGCCGTCGAGGCCGGGGCGGGCGGCGCCACCATCTTCTTCGGCCGCGGCTCGGGCGAAACGACCTTCTCCTTTTTTCACAGCCTGAAAGTCGAGTCCGCCAAGGAGGTCATCATCATCATCGTCACGCAGGACAAGCGCGCGGCCGTGGTGGAGGCCATGGTCGAGGCGGCTCGAGTCGAGGAGAACGGCCGCGGCGTCCTGTTCACCGTCCCCGTGAACGAGATCCGCGGCATCAAGCTCTGAAGCGCCTCGTAGCACCGGGATCGGACATGAATTCACGGCAACCGCCCACAAACGCCCTCCTCCTCTCCACCGCCGTCGCCGCCGCCCAGGCCGGCTCCGCGCACGCCTCGCATGAACGCGCGCGCAACCAGGAGGCCAACCTGATCGCCACGCACGACGTCAAGCTCAAGCTCGACGTCGAATGCCAGCAGGTCATCACGCGCACGATCCTCGCGGCCTTTCCAGACCACGCCGTCCTCGGCGAGGAGGACGTCGCGCACGCCACGCCCCCCGCCGACGCCTACGAGTGGATCATCGACCCCATCGACGGCACGGTCAACTTCTTCCACGGCAGCCCCTACTGGTGCTCGTCCGTCGCCGTACGACGCAACGGCGTCGTGCTCGCCGGCTGCGTCTGCGCGCCCGACGTGGATCTGCTCTTCCAAGCCTCCTGCGACGGCCCCGCGCGGCGCAACGGCGCCGCGATCCGCGTCTCCGCCACGGCGACGCTCCCGCTCGCCATTGTGCACATGGGCGCGGACAAGGCGGCCTCTCCGGAGAGCCGTCCCTTCCGTTTTTTCAACGCGCTCGCTCCGCGGATCCAGCGCCCGCGCATCTGCGGCGCCGCTGCGCTCGACATCTGCCTCGTGGCCTCCGGCGCGGCCGACGGCTATTTCGAGCCGGGCATCTACATCTGGGACATCGCGGCGGCCGACTTGATCCTGCGGCGCGCCGGCGGCGCCGGAACCGTCCTGCGCGAATTCGGCGGTCACAAGCTGGCGTACCTCGGCTCGAACGGCACGATCCACGAGCCGCTGCGCAACATCCTCGACCCTCTCTTCTGAGGTTCCCATGCGTTGCGCCTCCCGAACGACACCGCTGGGCGCCTTCACCCTGGCCGAGGCCGGCGGCGCCATCGTCCGCGTCTGGCTCCCCGGCGAAACGCCGCGGCAGGGTCGCGACGCCGCCACGCCGCTACTGGAGCAGGCGTTCCGGGAGCTGGAGGAATTCCTCGCGGGGATCCGCAGGCGCTTCACGATCCCCCTCGCACCCTCGGGCACGCCCTTTCAGCGGGCGGTGTGGCGGGCCATCGACGCCATCCCCTACGCCCAGACCGCCACCTACGCCGAACTCGCCGCGCGCATCGGCCGCCCGACGGCGGCCCGCGCGGTCGCCGCCGCCTGCGGACGCAACCCGGTGGCGGTGTTCACACCCTGCCACCGCGTCGTGGCGGCGGACGGCCTCGGCGGCTTCCGCGGCGGACTCGCGCTGAAGCAAACGCTGCTGGCGCTGGAGCGCAACGCGCAAAACGAAATCGATGCCACTCATCCCTGAAGCTCAACCCAGCCTGCGCTTCGGAACGCTGATCTTGTCCTCGCCGCGCAGCCAGCGGGCATTGTAAAGCTCCACGTCTTCACAGCATCCCCAGGGCCGCGATGGATCTTTCTTCGAGGTCGAAGCCCCGATGACGTGTCTGACGAACGAGAGCGGCCCAAGCGCCAACCCGTGGCTGAAATAGCGGACCTTGCAGCGCAGCATCGCAAAGAGCGTGAGCTTGGCACCTTGTCGGATGTCCGCCTCCACCTTCTCGGGAATGAACACAGGGCGTCCGGCTGGTTTTCGCAATTCCTCCTCTTTCTCCGGCTGCTTGCTGCCATGGTCCTCCGAAGACGCGGCATCGGCCTCTGGCGCTTCCGGCGCGGGCGTCTCGATCCAGCCATCGAGGGCCGAGGCGTAAACCTCCAGGGCGTTGCGAAAAGACACCTCGCGGCGGGCATAGGCGGCCGCGACCAACGCGCACAGGCCGCTGCGGGAGAGCGCATTGCCGCGAACCGCCGTGCCATAGCCGGACCAGCGGTAGGTGCCGG
>JAAZAI010000570.1 GCA_012514445.1 Lentisphaerota bacterium | reverse complement strand
GTCACGATCGCGCCGTCGCGGCGACGTGCGATGTGCGCGGGGTTGCAGCATCCGCAGAAATGCTCGATCCCCGATCCCGAGAGATCGTCCCAGGCGTCGATGCGGACGCCGTCGAAGTCGTACGCCTCCAGCCGGCGATGGCCGGGGTTCACGATCCACAGCACGGAGCCTTCGCCGAGCGTCACGTCGAAGCACGGACTCGGAACGATGAAACCGGTCTCGGCGTCTCCCGCCACGCGGCCGTCGATCGTCGACGTGCGCGCGCCCTCGGGCGAATACCTCGCCACGGCGCGGGCGCGGGCGTCCGCCACGAACACGTCCGTCTCGGTCGCCGCGATCGAGGTCACGAGCGCCGCGTCGCCCAGCCCCTCGAAAACCGACGTTCGCGTCCCGTCCGCTTCGTAGGCGTGCACGGCCGAACCGAGGCCGACGTAGAGGCGCCCCCTGCCATCGGCGGCGAGACACGAGATCTCGCCTTCAACCGTCAGGCGGCGCAGGACTTCGCCCGTCTCGGAGAGCACGACCAGGTTCGAGCCGCCGCCGGCGTAGAGGTGGTCTTGGGAGTCGATGGCGATCGCCCGCAGGGCCCCGAGGCCGGGAACCGCCAGCGGCTCTCGTTCATGGTAGAGCACGGAGGCGTCGTCCACGACCGCGAGCGCGTCGAGCTGGGCCTGGTAGGCGGTGAAGCGGCCTTCGTCTTTCGAGGGCGCGGGCGGAGGCGGCGCGGTGCGCGACGCCTCCGGTGCGCGGCGCTGGAAATGCCAGGCGGCCGCGAAGGCGAGAGCGCCCAGGGCGATGATGAAGGCGGTTTCCTTTTTCATGGGACGTCGTCCTTTCTCAAGTCGAGGCACACGAGGCGGGTGCTGTCGCGCAGCACGAGCCGTCCATCCGCCATCGCCATGGGCGCCCAGGCGTCGTGGCCTTCGAAGATTTTCCTGTGCCCGAGTTCCTCGTAGCCTTCGGGCGTCGCACGCAGCATCGTCAGCGCGCCGTCGTCGGCGAGCGCGAGGAGTTTGCCGTCCACGGCCAGGTAGGGACCGAGGCCGAAGCGGCGTTCGCGTCCGCTCGACCAGAGGAAATTGCGCGCGTCGTCCGGGCTGATGCAGACGAGCTGGTTGCGGAAGGCTCCGCCGTCGTTGGGCTGCACGCCGTAGATGTGATCGCCGACCATGACGGGCGTCTGGTGCTCCGAGGCGAGCCCCTGGTTGGAGCGGTGGGACGCGAGCGTCTCGACGCGGAAGGCGACGCCGTCGCGAAAGACGCGCAGCATCATGCCGCCGCCGCCGTATCCGGCGGTGAGGAAGATGCGCCCGTCTTCGAGTACGAGAGGGGAGGGGGCGATCACCGAGCGATCCCATTCGGGTGCGAACCAAAGCCGTTGGCCTTCGCGGCCCGGTTCGGCCGAGACGCCGACCAAGCCGCCCAGCGCGGCGTAGACGTACATCCGCTCGCCGGCGATGACGGCCGGCATGACCGAGGCATGGGACATCTTCAGCTTGTCGGAATTGGGGATTCGCCAGCGGACTTTGCCTGTGGCGCAGTCCACGCCCATCATCAGCGTCTCGTCGCCGGCGGGTGCGAGGATGGCGACCCCGTTTTCGACGAGTGGGCACTGGCCCGTGTACCACATGGGGATGTCGGAGCCGAAGTCCTTGGCGAGGTCGAGACCCCAGCGCAGCGCGCCGGTCGTGGCGTCCACGCACATCACCTGGCATTTGGGGCCGAGCGTCACCACGTGGTCGCCCTCCACGGCGGGGACGGTGCGCGACATGCCGTGGTTGCGCTGGATGTCCAGCGCGTGGCCACGCCGCCAGATCTCGCGTCCATCCGCGAGCGACAGGCAGCGCAGCAACTCGTGTTTCGACGCATTGTCGTAGTCGAGGACGTAGACCCGCCCGCGATGGATGGCTGCCCCGGCGTGGCCTTCTCCGAGCGTCACCTGCCAGAGCGTGCGGGGCTGGTCATCTGTCCAGCGTTCCGCCAGCGGCGTGGGATCCGTGCAGAGGTTGTCCGATGCCGCGCCGCGGAAGCGCGGCCACGATCCTTCCAACGGGGCGGGTTCGCCTTCGCCGGCGGCGAAGAACGCGCCAATCGCGACCGACTCGGCGGACTGGCTCTCCACGGGTTCTCCGTCCATGCCGGGCACGTGCACCACGAGATCCGCGGCGGGATCATGGAAGAGCAGCCACCCCAGCGCGGCTAAACCTGCGCAGGCCGCCACGCCGGGAACCATCCAGGCGAAGACCTGTGTCGTCAGGGGGAGGAGCGGTTGATTTCGCGTTTTTTTTGCCATTTGTCACGCCACAGCGTATCAAATTGGCATGCTTTCCGCCAATGGAAACCGGGGGAAACCGGGGGCTAGCGGGTAATGGCCAGCGGGTAATCGGTCAGTTTCTGGGGTCGCGCGGAGCGGGGTGGGGCGAAGCCGTCCCGGCGAGCTGCGTCGAAGAGGTTTGGAGGGAGCCAATCCCTTGTCGCCGTAAAGGCAAGGGTAGCAACCCGGCTACGACGGGTTGCCACGGGCGACGCGTCGTAGCCGCGTCGGTACTGCTGAGGTGCCCACGCCGAGGGCGCGGGCGAATGCGGCTCGCCGAGACGGCTTCGCCCCACCTTGTCTTCGCACCGCTTGGCGGCCCGAAGGCTTGCGGACAATGGGATTCGCCATTTCCACGGGGCGTAGAGGCGCTACGG
>JAAZAI010000569.1 GCA_012514445.1 Lentisphaerota bacterium | reverse complement strand
GAGATCACGGCGGCGCAGATCGCCGATCCTCCCGAAATGGCCATCAGCCTGCGTGGCGGACCCGGCAAGACCGAGATCGCCCGCTTCCTTCCAGCGCTGGGTGGCGTGGCGTTGGACGGTTCCATGAAGGGTTGGGAGTCCGCTGAAGTGGCGACCTATGCCGCGGGACCCGAGCAGAAGGTCGAAGTCCGCTGTCTGTACGATCCGGACCACCTCCATCTGCGCTGGCACGTCCGGCTCGGCTCCCCGTTTGCGGCGAAGCCGCTGCCGTCCATCGAGCGCATCTTCACGCACGACCAGACGGTCGACACCGTGGGCTTCTATTTCCAGGGCGACGTGAATGCCAAGTCCGCGAAATCGCCGGACGGACGTCCCGGCGACGCGCGTCTGGTGTTCGGGCTCTTCGAGCGGGGAGGCGAACTCAAGCCCGTGGTGGTCGGTCTGTATCCGGAATGGCGCGGCCCGGGCGCGCAGCCGCAGGTCTACCGTTCGCCCGTCGGGCAGGTGGCGTTCCAGCACGTGGCCGAGGTGGCCGGGGCGAAACTCGGCGCCCAGGTCGACGAAGACGGCAAGGGCTTCGTGATCGCGGCGACGATTCCCCGCGCCGCCATCCCCGCCATGGCGCGGCCTTTCTCCGGGAGCACGCGCACGCGGGTGAATTTCGACGCCAATCTCGGCGGACACAACAAGTTCTGGTGGGCGAACCAGGACGGATCGGCGAACCGGGAGACCTACGACGAGCCGAGCGAGGTGAGGCTCTATCCCGGCAGCTGGGCCCCGGCGCAGTTCGTCGGCCTCGAGGGCGGCGTTCCCGTCCGCGAATGGCTGGTCTGCGGTCCGTTCGGCGGGCCCGGCGCCGAGAAGTTCAACTGGGATCCTCGCAACAAGGAAGAGGTGAAGCGGTTCTACGAGGCGGCGACCTTCCCGCCGGACGACGGCGTCGTCGACCTGGACGCGGTCTACACGGGGGAGATGATCCGGGGTTGGTGGCCCGATCCGAGGCGGGTCGGCTGGAAGCGCGCGGCAATCGCGGACATGGACGCGCGGGTCGTTCTGGGCGGCGCCGCCCAAGTGTGGTACGGCGCCGCCTGGATCCACAGTCCCGAGGACGCGACCTGCTCCTTCGCCTTTCAGGGGCACAAGATGACGCAAATCCGCTGGCGCGTCAACAACGCCCCGGTGGCGATTCCCGACAAGGCGTATCAACCGTCGGGTTCCCCGAATCTGCACCGACTCGCGGTGGAGGCGCCCGTGGCCTTGCGGAAAGGGTGGAATTCCGTGTTCTTCCGCGGCTATAACGTCGGCTACGCGCCGTTCCGCATTGGCCTCGTCGTGCAAGGCGACCCCGCCCTTCTCTGGCAGCTCAAGCTCGTTTCGCAACCCAACAAGTAAAGGACACTGCATAATGAAATCCACGACCAATCGGTTCAGGCGAATCTTCTCGCTCGTCGCCATCGCGGCTCTACTCGGCCCCTCCGCACTGGCGCAACTGCGCAACGGCGACCTCGTCGCCATCTGCGGCGACTCGATCACCGAGCAGAAGGACTATTCGGCAGTCATCCAGGCGTATTTGCTGGCCTGCCAGCCCGCCGCGGACCTGAACGCCGTGCAGTTCGGCTGGTCGGGTGAGGTCGCCGGCGGAATGGTCAGGCGCTTCGAGGGCGATGTCATGCCCTTCAAGCCGACGGTGGCCACGACATGCTACGGGATGAACGACGGCGGCTACAAGGCTGCCACGGAGGGGACGATCCGGAACTACCGCGACAACATGGCGAAGATCGTCGCGCAGATGAAGACCGCCGGCATCCGCACGATCGTGGTGGGTTCGCCCGGCATCGTCGATCCCGGCAGCTATCGCTCCGGACAAGAGGACGCCGTCGTGTACAATCAGACGCTCAGGGCGCTGGCCGACGTGGCGAAGGAGGTGGCGACACGGGAAAACGTGATTTTCGCCGACGTCCATTCCGCCATGATGGAGAGCAGCGCGAACGCGCGCGCAAAATACGGCGAGGACTACAAGATCGCCGGCGATGGCGTGCATCCCCATCCTAACGGCCATCTGCCAATGGCCTACGCGTTCCTGAAGGCGCTGGGGTGCGACGGTTCGATCGGCACGGTCACGGTGGACTTTGCCACGAAGACGGCCACATGCGATCCCGCGCAGAAGGTGATGGGCATGGAAGGTGGCACTGTGCGGCTCGAGTCGACGCGCTACCCGTTCTATCTCGCTGGCGCCCCGAAACCCGCTTCCCAGTGGGGCATGGCGCAGTGCATGCCGTTCAACGAAGATCTGAACCGCTACAGGCTCGTGGTGCGCAACGCTCCGGACAAGGCCAAGGTGACGTGGGGGGCGACGAGTCGCGAGTATGCGAAGGCGGAGTTGGAAAAGGGCGTCAATCTCGCTGCGGACTTCATCGACCATCCTCTCAAGGCTCCGTTTGAAAAGGTCTTGGGAGCGGTGAAAGTGCAGCAGGCCTATGAGACGACCGCGGTGAAGACCTTCCTGACGGGGATGCGTGCGCTTC
>JAAZAI010000568.1 GCA_012514445.1 Lentisphaerota bacterium | reverse complement strand
ATTTCAATACTCGATGATTGCTCATGTCATTTCACTTTCTGGGAACGCGAGGCTCCGCACTCGCCATCGTTGAAGAGGAGATGCGGGGTTCAACCGCCGCCCCGGGAACGCGAGGCTCCGCACTCGCCCTCGCCGCAGGAGCCCCCCTGGGAACGCGAGGCTCCGCACTCGCCCTCGCCGCAGAAGCGATGCGGGTGCGGAGCCCCGCGTTCCCAGGGCCAACATTCCCGAGATTTGCGCTACTCCAGGGCCAGTCTTCGGGGTGCGCGACAAGCCCGGCCTTGACGGGATTGTTGTGAATGTAGGCCAAAGCGCTGGCAAAATGGTGGTCGTTGCGAATGAAACGATCCCAGAATTCCGGATGCCATATAGAGGGTGCCGGTTCGCCAGATTGGCGCACGATTCGTCCAATTGCATTGGCGGTGAATGTCTTCCACGAACCCACCACCGTATTCATGCTCCACCCGTCCAGGGTTTGGAACAGCGCATGGACATGGTTGGGCATCACCACCCAGGCGATCATCCGGTAGCGCTCGCCGTCGAAATGCAAAAGCGCATCCTGAACGATTCGTGCGCAATCCGCCCGCCGCAACCAGCAGACACCATGACCGGCATCGACCAGGGCTTCGAGGCCGGAACGCATTTCGATGTCGCGACGATCAGGGTCTACTTGCTGAATCTCCGCAACCAAACGCTCGACGGTCTCCTTTGGAAGACTGTCAACGAGGTGGAATGTGACATGTTGAATCCTGTCATTCGAATCGAAATGAGGCAGGTATCCACGAGAATTCCACCCGCGAGGCTCAAAGTTGGGAACGCGAGGCTCAAAGCTGGGAACGCGAGGCTCAAAGCTGGGAACGCGAGGCTCCGCACTCGCCCCCGCCGCAGATGCGATGCGGGTGCGGAGCCCCGCGTTCCCAGGGTTTTGGGCCCCTTGCCACGTTGTCCTCTTGTTCATCTCAAGCGCGTTTCCGTCATTTTCGGGATCCTGAAGAGCCCACCTCGCCGATCACGACAAGAAGATATCACACGAAGTGTTCGAACGTCCAGCATCGCGAAACACAGGCTCCATCAAATCTCGACGTCGACGGCGTTGGTGCCGCGGCAGCGTTCCAGGGCGATGAAATCGCCTTCGAGCGGCTCCCCGTTCAGAACGACGCGCCGACGCCCCGTGCGCGCGATGCGCACATCGAATTCGCGGCCGCGGAAGGTGCGATGGACGCGGACTTCGTTCCATGCCGAGGGGAGCTTCGGGTCGATGACCAGCCCGTCGTAGTCGCGCCGGACGCCGACCAGCCAGTCCTGGATGGCGTTGACGAACCAGGCGACGGAACCGGTGATCCACGTGAACTCCATCTGCAGCGGCCGGTTGCGATGGTCGGGGCCATAGTAGCAGTTGGCGAAGATGTACGCGGGCGAGGCGGCCTTGGGCGAAGCCGCGTCCGGCACGTAGCCGGGCGCGATCCGTCGGAAGATGTCGTACGCGCGATCGGCCTCGCCGCGCATCAGCAAGGCGTAGACCATGAACGCGTTGCCGTGGGAATAGATCGTGCCGTTTTCGCAGATGCCCGGCTCCAGATAGCTGATGCGGCCGATCCGGTCGTCGCGCGTCCGGAAGGGCGGCGCCACCAGCCGATAGCCGAGATCCGTCATCAGATGCGCATCGCAGGCCGCGAGCAGGCTCGCCGCCTGCGCGTCGTCCGCCGCGCCGCACAGCATCGCCCAGCTCTGGGCGTTGACGAAGATCCGGCCCTCCTCGTTCGTCCGGGAGCCGACGGGACGACCTTCGTCGTCGAAGCAGCGCAAATACCAGTCGCCATCCCACGCCGTCTCCCGCACGGCCTGGCGCACGGTCTGCGCACGGTCCGCCTCGCGCACGGCGCGCGGGGCATGGCCCAGACGCCGCCACAGCGTCGCCATGAGGTCGCAGGCGCGCACGAAGGCCATCGAGAGCCATACGCTCTCGCCGCGCCCCGCCTTGCCGATGTTCGTGAGCGAGTCGTTCCAGTCCCCGAAGCGGATCAGGCAGAGTCCGTGCGCGCCGCGCCCGTCCCAGAGGTACTGCAACGCGGCGTCGAGGTGCTCGGACACCGTCCCCTCCCCACCGTCGAGATACGGGGCGGAGGCTTCGAGCAGCGCGAAGTCGCCCGTCTCCTTCACGTAGTCCACGAGCGCGAAGGCGAGCCAGAGCGGGCTGTCGCTGTAGGGCTTTTGGTCGAGCGGGTTCCAGCCCCGGACGGCCACGCCGTTGCGATGGAGGTGGGCGCAGGCGTCGAGGAGGATCGCACGGGTGCGCGCCGGCTCGAAGGACGAGACGCCGTGCCCGTGCTGGACGATGTCGCGAT
>JAAZAI010000011.1 GCA_012514445.1 Lentisphaerota bacterium | reverse complement strand
TGACACGCCTTTCTTTTTTGGTAAAACGAACCGGGTTCTATCGAATGGTCACCAGCGTTCCGACCGCTCCGCTGACTGTCCGGACCGGCCAGACGGCAAACGTGCTGGCGACTCCGGCGCTGATCAACTGGCCGCCTAACGTCACCTGGGCTCGCCAGGCGGCGCTGCCGGAGCTGAGGGACGTGCTCGTCCAGTATTCCGTCTGCGGGGTCAGAAACGGATGGCCGGAAGGCAGGAAGGTCTTCTGCGAGTAGTCGAGCAGGCTCATCAGTTCGACGACGCTGGGAAGCCGCCAATCGTCGTAGCCCGCCAGCAACGATTCGGTGCAATAGTCCACGGCGCCGCTCCAATTCGTCTTGACGCCGTCGGGGAAGGCGTTCTTGCTCCACATCAGCCCGGTGAGCCTGTCGGTGACCGTGCCGTTGCCATGATCCTTGAACCGCGGACTGGGCCACGCCACGCCGGGCTGCAGATCGCCGTCGTCGCCGCTGCGATAGGAGACCGTCTGTCCGGTGCGGGGCACCGGGGCCGGCGCGGCGCCGCTTGCGAGAGGAAGAGCCATGAGCGCGAGCAGAACGGCCGTCCATCGCGCCAGTTGTCTTGTCTTCATATCCATTCCTTTCCCTTTCTGATCGACGCGGCGTCCGCCGCGTCGGATTATCGTTGCTGGTTCCGGTTTTTATTTGGACGTTCCGCTGGGCTGGGCGGACGATTCTTTAGCGATCGGCGCCGTCGGCGAGAGCCGCAGGCGGCCCAGTGCCGGCGATGCCTGTTTCTCGTCTGCTCGGGGCCATGAGATCTGCGTGGAGGAGCCGGACGCCTGCAGTCGGCGATGGACGATGGCGAACGCCAATTCGGCGCCGTCGGCCTGTTCGATTCCAAGGGTCTTGAGCGGGATGGCGAATTCCGCATGCCAGACCTCCGTGTCGAAAATGGTCGTCTCGACCGCGTCGCGTCGCGACCAGCCTTCAACTCGTCCCGCCTTGCGTCCGTGCCATGCCGTGAACTCGCCGGACGGACTTCCTGCGAATCCCCACGGATCGGATCCAGGGCGTCCAATCCACAGGACAACGGATTCTGGCGCGTCCAACACGAGCCGAGGCGGCACGAGCCCCGCGCGGGCGGCGCGGGGAGGCCGCTTCGCATCGGGGGCGAGACCGGACCGCAGCGCCACATACAAGTTCTTCTGGTCGTAGCCGAGGTAGACCGTCCGGCTGTCCCCGTCGGTCGAGGCATTCGCGGGGCTTCCTTCGATCGGGAGCGAGAACGAGAAGGCGCCCTCCCATTCGGCGTCATCGACCTGACCGTCCAGCGTCGGCGCGGCGGAGAGACGAGGGATTTCGCGAAGGAACCGGGTTCCATCCAGCAGCGCGGGCATGCGCTCGGGACCCGTCCATTCCGCTTGGATCGCCGGATCCGACGATGTCGACGAAGGTGCTCCAGCTTCCTGTTGCACGGTGGGGATCGGGCGGCGAACGGGACGTTCCACGTCCGGATCGAAGCGCGGCGCTTCAAACGTTCCCGGCGGAGCGATCCGAACCAAGGCCAGGGAATGTCCTTGAAGAACCAGGGCGACGCGCTTCGCGTCCGGCCGGATCACCCGGGCGTCCCGGGGGCCCATGAGTTCCGCGCAGACGGCGTCGGACGGGATGCCGAGTGTGGATGTTTTCAGATCGAAGGCGATCTCCCGCTCCTCGGCGTCGAGGTTTGCGACGACCAGCAGGCAATCGCCGGAGTCCTTTCGGTAGATGCTCACCCGCACGTCCGCGGGAAGGTCGCCAAGATACTCCGCATTTCGCCAGAACGGCAGGAACTCGGCCTGGCGGACGTCGAAGGACGCGAGGGCCAGCAGAACCCGTTTGGCATAATCGGGGTGGAAGCGCCAGATCGCGGGGATGGAGCCATGCACCAGCGTCCCCGCCATCGCGCTGCGGGAGAGCCGGTAAAGACGGTTGGTGAAATCCTCGGCCGGCGCTTCTCTCTGGTATTCGGGCGGGAGCGGGTCGGTCGGGGTGTACATGCTGGACGTGATGCCCCAGGGCATGGAGGACATCTCGACGCTGTAGACGGCGGGCTTGACGCCGCCGTCGAGATAGTCGCGTCCTTCGCGGATCGTCGGGCTGGACTGGGCGCGGAAGCGTTCGCCGTTGAACAGGTGGGTGACGAACGTCAGGGCGGGGATTTGCATGCTGTCGCTGTTGTGAAG
>JAAZAI010000567.1 GCA_012514445.1 Lentisphaerota bacterium | reverse complement strand
GAATGAAGCGCGGACGAGAGGACAGGAGGTCGACGATGACGCTCAAGATCAAGCGGCTCACGCCCGACGCGGTGATCCCGCGCTACGCCCACCCCGACGACTCGGGTCTGGATTTGTGTTCGATCGAGGATCGGGTGCTTCAGCCCGGCGAATGGGCCCGGATCCGCACGGGGCTGGCGATCGCGCTGCCCGAGGGGACGGAAGCCCAGATCCGGCCGCGGAGCGGACTCGCCTCGAAATCCGCGATTTCGATGCTCAACACGCCCGGCACGGTCGACGAAGGCTACCGCGGCGAGGTCTGCGTCATCCTGGTGAACTTCGGCCGCGAATCCTTCGAGATCGTCCGCGGCATGCGCATCGCGCAGATGGTCGTCTGCCCGGTGCTGCGCCCGGCGATCGAGGTGTGCGACGACCTCGGGGAAACGGCGCGCGGCTCCGGCGGCTTCGGCTCCACGGGCGTCCTCTGAGCGGCCGGTACAAGAACCGGCCGGGTGCGCTCAAGCGCGCACCTTCCGCTACGCGCCTATTTGTCGGGCTTCGGCGCGCCGTCGGGCAGCTTGCGGACGCGCGTCGTGCGGCGTCGGAAGAATCCGCCGTCCTCGGCCTTTTCCTTCTCCTCGATGCGGCGCTTGACGGACTCCATCGCGCGTTCCGTGGCCTTCGCCTCCGCGACCGAAACGGCGCTGACCATCGGCTGGGTGCCCACGTGCTTGAGTTCGGGCCCCGAAGCGTCGAACGTCGCGCGCATGAAGTGGTCTCGCGACGTCTGATACGTGACCGTGGCGAGGCCGCCCTCGCCGAAATCGATTCGCGGCTGCGCGATGCGGACGATGCTTCCGAGCTGCGCGAAGCCGTAGACCGCGTCCGTGGGCTTTTCGACGATCCGCAGGAACAGGTATTCCTTCTCGCTCCGGGCCCAGTAGAGCAGCGTGTACTTGAGCGCGATGTCGTCGCGCCCTGGCTTGGGCTGCGTGGCGCTTCCGATCTCGATGCCGTTGACCACGGTGAGGGGCACGATCTGGGAGGAGAAGGCCGTCTTGCCGCGGTTGACGATCGCGCTGAGCAGGTAGTGGCCTTCCGGGAGGGGACCGAAGACCTGCACGAGGTTCACGTCGAACGTGACGGATCCGCCGGGCTTGAGGGTGCATTCGGGCGCGGGCGCCTGGTCGGGCCTGGGAAAGAGGATCCGGCCTTCGAGGGTTCGCAGGGCGATCGTGAACGAATTGGCGTCGTAGGGCGGATAGTCGTCGATGATGAACGCCTTGTTCCCGGGATTCTGGATCGTCACGGTCAGCGGGATGGCCTCCGCGTACACGTACTCCACGTTGGCGAGCTTCGCCATGACGTTGAGGCCGATGACGGCGTCGGCGGCGACGGCCGCCGTGGCGGCGGCGAAGAGGGCGAGGGCGGCGAGGGGTGTTCTCATGGCGATTCGATCGGGGAGTTGCGGGGTCAGGCGAACGTGGCGTCGATGCTTTCGAGCATCAGGTGCAGGACGACTTGATGCGCCTCCTGCACGTGGGCGCCGGCGGTGTCGGGGACGAGCAGTTCGACGTCGGCCTTGCCGTGGAGGGCGCCGCCGCCGCGGCCAATCAGGGCGAGCGTCTTGATGCCGCGCGTCTGGGCGGCGCGGACTGCTTCGACCAGGTTGGCGGAGTTGCCGCTCGACGAGAAGAGGACGAGCAGGTCGCCGGGGGCGCCGAACGCCTCGACTTGGCGGGCGAAGACCTGGTCGAAGCCGAAATCGTTGGCGATGCAGGTGAGCGCCGTGCCGTCGGAGCAGATCGCGAGGCCGGGCAGGGCGCGGCGGTTGCGCTTGTAGCGGCCGGAGAGTTCTTCGGCGAGATGCATTGCCTCGGCCGCGCTGCCGCCGTTGCCGGCGCAGAGCACCTTGCCGCCGGATTTCAAGGTGGCGACGAGCAGGTCGACGGCCGCCTCGACGGCCGGTCGGACGTCGTGAAGGGATCGGATCGCGGCCGCGGCCTCGTCGATGAATCGCGCGGAGTCGGGTTTTGAAGGGTCGTTCGTGGAAGGCATGGCGCGATATTACCATTTTCCGGGGGCTCAGGACAATAGCCGAAGCATTTGCTTTCTTGACCTTTCGCGCGGGGATGCCGTAGAATTGTCGGCGCCTCCAGCAGCTTCGGGCGAGTGGTGAAATTGGCAGACACGTCAGACTTAGGATCTGATGCCGCAAGGCTTGCGGGTTCGAGTCCCGCCCCGCCCACCATGCTTCAATACTCTTCGTCCCCGTACGCTTCTTCCCCATACGCTTCGTCTCTCATTCTTTGCCTGAAGGTGTGCCCGGCTCATAGGTGCGGCCGCTTGGCCCTCCTTCAATGTTCCTGATTGACCTTGCGAAAGATAATCGGTCAGTAACCTTCGGGTTCCCCGGCGTCCTGCGAGTCGCCCCTCCCGTTCGCCTATCCGAAATCCTCCGGCTCCGGTGTTTGGGAAGGCTCTCTGG
>JAAZAI010000068.1 GCA_012514445.1 Lentisphaerota bacterium | reverse complement strand
TCTTCCGTTGGCGAGTACAATCCCGACAAGATTTGAATGCGTTGTCCAAACCGTGTTGATGGACTCATGCTTCAACACGGCATAGATTTCCCTTGTCGTTAAATTCAGGGGATCTTTCACTTTCACAGGTGTCATGCAACCCGAGATAAGCAAAACGATCAACAAGAAGGCATATTTCTTCATTTCTTCATCCAACAGCGTTATTGAGCCTGCTTCGCGTGAGTGCTTGCCCACGTCAAGGCAGGAAGTCTAGTCCTTCTCACGCAATCGGTCAACCTCTGAAAAGTCGGTTGGCGGAGCAAGGCCAGGCCCGCTTTTTCTCCAGGGAGCGTCAACCCCGGGAACGCGGGGCTCCGCACCCGCCCCACATGCGATTCGCGGGCATTGTAATATCGAAAACGCATTCCATATTACAATACATGGCGATATTACCGGCGAACGAAACACTCGCAACCTGTAGCCGGGGTCGGCGACCCTCACCGAGGCTGGCTACAGTCTTGTCCTGCATCGCTTCAGCAGGCATGGCGTCGCCACACCCCGTTTCGCGTGTCCGCGTAAAGATTCCACCACGGGAATATAATTACGACATTGAATTCGATATTACGGACGAGGGAAACAGACATGGCCCCCGACGTCCGTCGAGTCCAGTCGATTTCCGTCGATTCAGGTCGCAATGGCGATGGGCGCGGAGAAGTCCCACACACCCAAACACTCGCACACCCACACACAGACTAGCCCCTAGCCGCTAGCCCCTAGGACCTCCCCCCCCTCAGTCGATCGGCACGCACCAGCCGTGCACGTCGGGCTTGCGGCCGTACTGGATGTCCTGCACGGCGTCGAAGAGCTTCTGCACGACGGGCCCGCAGCGGTCGGGGCTGCCGAGGGTGATGACGGTGGCGCCGCGCGTGATCTCGTAGACCGGCGTCACGACAACCGCGGTGCCGCAGGCGGCGACCTCGGAGAAGGTGGGCAGCTCCTCGAAGGGCACCGGGCGCGTCTCGACCTTCATGCCGAAGTCGTGCGCGAGCTGGCGCAGCGTGTCGTTGGTCATGCTGGGCAGGATGGACGGCGAATCCGGCGTCACATAGGTGCCGTCGGGCTTGATGCCGATGAAGTTCGATGTGGCGAACTCCTCGATGAAGGAGTGGGTCTTCGCGTCGAGATAGAGTTCCACCGGGTAGCCCGCGCGTTTCGCCTGCTCGTGCGCGTAGAGGCTGGCGGCGTAGTTGCCGCCGACCTTGACATCGCCCATGCCGAGGGGGGCGGCGCGGTCGTATTCGTCGATGATGATGGACTTCACGGGCTTGAGGCCGCCCTTGTAGTATTCGCCCGCGGGCATCACGAGGACGAGGAAAGTGTACTCCTTCGCCGGGGCGACGCCGATCTGGGCGCCGGTCCCGATGAGCAGGGGGCGGATGTAGAGCGAACCGCCCGTCCCGTAGGGCGGGATGTAGTCCTCGTTGGCCTTCACCACGCGCTTCACCGCGTCCACGAACATCGCCTCCGGCACCTGCGCCATGCAGGTCCTGCGAGCCGTGTTGAACATGCGCCGGGCGTTGTCGGCCGGGCGGAAGACGCGAACCACGCCGTCCTGGCACCGGAAGGCCTTCAGGCCCTCGAACGCCTCCTGCCCGTAGTGCAGGCAGGTGGCGCCGATGTGCATCTTCAGGTACGGCTCCTTGACCAGGACGCCGGAATCCCACGCGCCGTCCCGCCAGACGTACTCGATGTGGCAGGCGGTGTCCATGTACTTGAATCCAAGATTTTTCCAGTCGATGTTGACCATGTCCGTCCTCGTTTCCATTGCGAAACAACCGGTTCAATACTGCGCTTTTCACGGGTTTTTTGCAATTCAATTTTTGGGGCAACAGCAATTCGCAATATGGCCGCTTTTCATACGGAGCGGCGTGCTCGGAGAGCCCGCCCTACCTCGTAGACTCCCCGTTTGGCGATGATTTCGGGCGCGATCTCCGAGCGCGCCGTTTCCTGTGTTCCCGGCCATATTGCGAATTGCTGTCGGGGCAACCCCAAAATCGGATGGCGGAGTGCGTGAGGGCGGAGTGCGTGAGGTTTCCCGAGTGGGTGCGCGGAGTGTGCGCTCCGCATCGGGGCGATTGCGGAGCCTCGCGTTCCCAAGGAGAATCTCCGCCCTCACGAAATCACGCACTCCCCCCCCTCCGCCCTCGCTTGCGGGCAACCGCCCGCAAGCCTCTTGACAGCGCCGCGACGCTCTGCGATGCTTTCCGGCATGAAGTTACACGACACGCGCCATGTCGAACGCTCCATCCTCGTTCAGGTCGTCCGCTTCGGGGAGGACGCCCTGCAAGTCGCCGACTCCCTGCTGGAGCTCGGTCGGCTCGCCGAGACCGCCGGCTTCGAGGTCGCGGGCGAGCTGGTGCAGAACCGGATCAAACCCGACGGCGGCACGATGATCGGCGCCGGGAAGGTCGAGGAGCTTCGCGCCATCGCCGCCCACCGCGAAGCCAACGCGGTGATCGTCGACAACGACCTCGACGCCATCCAGTCCTTCAACCTCGGCAAGGCGCTGGGCGTGCGGGTCCTCGACCGCACGGAGGTCATCCTCGAGATCTTCGCCCGCCGCGCCCGTTCGGCGGAGGCCAAGCTGCAAGTCGAGCTCGCCCGCCTCCAGTTCCAGCTCAAGCGCATCCCGGTCACCGAGTCCCAGCAGCGCTTCAAGGGCAAGGCCAACGTCCGAGGCCCCGGCGAGAGCCACCTTCAGCTCCGCAACGAACCGCTGAAGCGGCGCATCAACGAACTGAAGAAGAAGCTCGCGGCCATCCAGGAGCGGCAGGCCTCGCGCGGCGCCGAGAAACGCGAATGGCCCGTCGTCTCGCTCGTCGGCTACACGAACGCCGGCAAGTCCACGCTGCTCAACGCGCTCGCCGGCGCCGAGGCCTACGTGGACGACAAGCTCTTCGCCACGCTCGATACGAAAACCCGCAAGGTGTGGCTGTCGCCGACGCACCAGATCCTGCTCTCCGACACCGTCGGCTTCATCCGCAACCTCCCGCACGGCCTCGTGGCCTGCTTCAAGTCCACGCTCGACATGGCGGCCCAGGCCGACCTGCTCCTCGTCGTGGTGGACGCCGCCTACCCGCATGTCCAGGACCACATCGCCGTCTGCCTCGGCACGCTCGAGGCGATCGGCGCACAGGACGTGCCGCGGCTGCTCGTGCTCAACAAGTGCGACGGCGGCGCCCGCGATCCAGCGTGGATGCGCCTCACCGGGCACCACCCCGGCGCCATCGCCGTCTCCGCCCGCACGGGCTGGGGGCTCGACACGCTCAAGCGCGCGATCGTCGCCGAGCTGCGCCAGTCCTGCCGCCTCTGGAACCTCCCCGCCGCGCTTTCGCGCAACCGGCTGCG
>JAAZAI010000566.1 GCA_012514445.1 Lentisphaerota bacterium | reverse complement strand
GGCCGCGTCGCCGGTACAATGGCAGGGGACGATCCGGGGGATCGCGCGGGCCTTGAGGTCGGCGGCGGTGGCCGCGAGTCGACGCGCGTCCGCGTTGACGAGGTGCATGCCGCCGACGAGGAGCCGCACGGGGCGCCCGCCCGTCAGGGTGCCGATGTGCTCGAGGGTGTTGACCACGCCTGCATGGCAGCAGCCCAAGCAGGCGACAAGCCCCCCGGGCCTGTCGATCCAGAGCGAAAGATCGTCCGGGATGTCGTCGGGCGTCCGCCCCGCGTCGTCGCGGAAGAAAGGTCCGCCGACGTCCTCGAAATCCGTGCGGCGCGGCACGGGGCCGGTGAGCCACACGCCCTCGGCGATGGCGGTGGGTTCGGCAATCCAGCGGAGGCGTTGCGCGGGCAGCGCGGCGATGGCGTCGCGGGCGTCCTGCGGCATGCCGATGAACTTCGGCGTGTCGCGGATGCTGTAGCGCGGGCGCAGGGATTCGGGATGGAGGACGAGCCGGGCGCGCGGGGCGCGGCGGAGGGCTTCGGCAAGGTTGCCGGTGTGGTCGTAGTGGCCATGGCTCAGCACGATGAGGTCGGCCTCCAAGAGGTCGATGCCCAGGGTGTCCGCGTTGCGGAGCATCGCGGGGCCCGCGCCGGTGTCGAAGAGAATCTTCGCCGAGGGCGTGGCGATCCAGACCGCAAAGCCGTGCTCGGACTCCAGGGGTGGCCGGGCGATGTTGTCGGAGAGAATCGTGAGGGTGGCGGAGGCGACGGTGGCGTTCATGGGTTGAATTGTCCCGTGCGCAGCAGCACGAGGGTGCAGGCGCGAAGCGGCTCGATGCCGTGCGCCCGCAGCGCATCCTCCAGTTCGGGGTTCTCCGTGCCGGGATTGAAGATGACGCGGACGGCGCCGCTGGCGAGAACGCCCTCGAGGAGGCCGTCCTGGTTCTTGGCGGAGAGGTAGAGGCTGATCGTGTGCACGGGCTCCGGCAACTCGTCCAGGGACTTGTGGGCGGGGATGTCGTCCACCTGGACTAGCGAGGGATGGACGGGCAGCGGGCGGTGGCCATGCTCGGCGAGCATCTTGACCGCCTGATAACTGTAGCGTTCAGGCTTGTTGCTGGCTCCGACGACGGCGACGTTCATGGGTGTTGACACCTGGATGCGTGAATTGAACCGGAAACGGCGCTACGGCGCAAGCAGATAATCCGCCAGCGCGCGATACAGCGTCGTCACCGCGAGGATGGCGCAGTGGCGCCCTTCGCCGGGCAGGGCCGCGCCGGCCAGGATCACTTCGCCGGCGCTGATGCAGAGGGCGTCCTCGACTGGGCGGCGGTAGGCGCGCTGCGCGACATGGCGTCCGCACCGCCGCGTGTTTTCGCAGCCGTCCGTCCAGTAGCGGACATCCGTGATGACGCCGTGCTCGATCACAAGGTGGAACTCCATCGTGTCGCCGCACGGCCCCGTGACAGAGCCGGCGGCGACCGGATCGTTCATGCGGCCGAACCAGCGGTCCTCCGTCGAGGCGAGGGCCTCAGTGGTCGCAGACATTCTCGCCGCCTTCGAGGGTTCCTTCGAAGTAGCGCGCGGCCAGTTCCTCCGGCGACTCCGAAGGAAGTCCGACGAGCACGTCGATGTTCTGCTGCTGGAAGAGGGCCTGGGCGCGTTGCCCCATGCCGCCCGCGAAGATGGCGTTGACGCCGAGTTGCCCGAGCCAGGCCGGCAGGACGCCGGGCTCGTGCGGCGGCGGGATGAGATCTTCGCGTGAGACGATCGTCTTTGCGGTCGTGTCCAGCGTGAGGACGGCGAATTGGCCGCAGTGGCCGAAGTGCAGGCAGAGCCGGCCTTCGGCTACGGGGACGGCGATCTTGAGCGTGGTCTTGGCTTTGTTCATTTTTTTGGGTCTCGAGGTGGGGGTTCGGGGTTCAGAAAAACTTTGTCGCGAACTATGTCGTGAGCTTTGTCGAAACTGGAAACAGGGAATTTAGTGTGTGGAATAGCGACTAGCCACTAGCGACTAGCGACTCACCATCAGCACCTGTGTGCAGACGGGGTGGCCGGTGCGCGCGGCGATGACGGGGCATTTGACTTTCATGAGGAAGAAGATTTCGCGCGGAGCGTCGCTGAGCGTCTCGTAGTTTCCCTGTCCTTTCGAGATGACCAGGTCGGCGTCCGCGAAGGCGTGCTGGACTTCGCTGGAGCAGCGCTCGACGACGGTGCCGGGAATGGCGGCGCCGTTGGGGATCACCGTGCAGAGATCCGTCAGACCGGCCTCCTTCGCGTCGGCGAGCGTCGCGTCGTTGATGATCGGCGCGCCGCGGACGACGGCAGTCACCTTGTCGGGTCCGATGGCTTCGATGAGGAGGCGGTCGACGACGATTTCGCCTGCGTTGTCCGCGAGGTAGAGGACGGTGGTC
>JAAZAI010000565.1 GCA_012514445.1 Lentisphaerota bacterium | reverse complement strand
GAACGGAGGGGCTGATGCCGCCCAGGGCGGCAAGCGCCTCGGACCACTTCATGTTGTTGAAATCGTAGAACAGCGTGCCCTGCGCTTCGATGGTGTCGGTCGCGGCCACGCCGGTGAGCTGGTAGCGCACGTAGTCCTTCACGAAGAGCAGATGCTCCGTGCGCTTCAGCACGTCGGGCTCGTGGCGGGCGAGCCACATCATCTGCGGCAGCGTCCAAGTTGGCGCCGGCGTCTGAAACGCCGTCTTGAAGATCTTCTCGCCGCATGCCGTCTGAAGCTGCGCGCACTCCGCCGTGCTGCGCTGATCCGTCCACATGATGGTGTCGCGCACGGGCCGCATCGCGCCATCGAGCAGCACGGCGTTGTGGGTCGATCCGTCGAACGCCACCGCGGCGACGCGCCGCAGCGGCACGCCCCGCTCGGCAAGTCCGGCGAACACCGCGCACATCGCGGGGTACCAGTCCGCGGGATTCTGCTCCGCCCAGCCGGGGCGGGGGAAACGCGTCGCGTACTCCGCCGAACCCTCGCCGACCACATGGCCGTCCAGGTCGACGACCGTGATCTTGCGGCCTCCGGTGCCGAAGTCGACTCCCGCCAGCAGAGGCCGGCGCGAAGGGTTATTTGACCCAGTCATGCGCGGGATCCTTGGAGGAGATCAGCCCCCGGTTGACGGCTCCGCACATCGTCCAGAGGTAGTACATCGCGTAGCCGGGGGCGCCGCAAAGCGGATGGAAGCCCTCGGCGATGGCGACCGTGTCGTTGTGCTTCACCGTGTAGGTTTCGTCGATCCGGCCGTCGGGCGTGTAGACCTTCTGGATGCCGAACCCCTGGGGCGGGTTGAACCGGTAGAAATAGACCTCCTCCATGTCGATCTCCTCCGGGGGATTGTCGACATCGTGCCGGTGGGGTGGATAGCCCGACCAGTTGCCCGAGGGGATCAGGCCCTCGCCGATGTAGAAATGCTCGGCGTCGAACGTCTCGTCGAGGACGATCGTGGCGCGCCGCGTGAAATTGTCGCGGCCGATCACAAGCTCGCGGGTCATCTCCGGCGTGATGACGGTCGGTCTGGCGGTGTCGCGGGAGCTGGGGGACTCGTTGACCGCGATCTCGACGTCGGAGGACGCGACGACCTCGTACGCCGTGTGGCGCGGCAGATAGACCGTGTGGGGCTTGCCCGAAAACACGTCCGCGCGGCCGCCGACCTCGGGGAAATCGAAGCCGTCGCCGACGACCCGGCACGTGCCGCCCAGGATCACCAGCACGACTTCGAACGCGCCGGTGTCGGCGGCGTGGCGCTGGCCCGCCTGGAGGCAGAGGAGGCCGAAGCCCGTCAGCTTCATGCCGAATTCGCCGGGACTGAGGATGCGGTTGTAGCCCGTGTTAGCCGGGCAGTGGATCAGCAGTTTTTCGCTCATGGTTGCTCCTTGATGATGAAAGCCTCCGCCTCGGCGCGCGTGGGGAGGCCGGCGCGCGCGCCCAGCTTCCTGCATTTCATCGCCGCGTAGACGGCGGCGAATGCCATGCTGCCCCGGACGTCGCCCGTCTCCGAGTATCGGATCGCAAATGCGGCGTGGTACGAATCGCCGGCGCCCGTCGTGTCGACGACCGGCCCCGCATCGACGCTCGGAACACGAATGAACTTGCCGTTGTGAAGACACATTGAGCCCGCGACACCCATCGTGACGCCCGTCACCTGGTTGCCGCATTTCTCCAACTTCTCAAGCGCGCGCTCCAAATGATCCTCACCGCTCCAATTGCGCGCAAATGCCTCCGATGCGACGACGATGTCGGCCAGCGCCAGCAACGCGTCGATCCCCGGCACCTGCGTCCCCGCGTCGAGGCTGATCAGCACGCCGTTCTCCTTGGCGATCCTCGCCGCCGCAAGGGCCGCCGGGGTCTGATGACCGTCCAGATGCAGAATGCGGGCGCGCTTCACGAGATCCACCGGCACGTCAGCCGGATCCAGCGGCGGGAGCCCGCTCTTCGTCCACGCCACGCTGCGCGCCCCGTCCGGCGTGATCCAGCAGTACGCGACCGGCGATCCCTGGTTGGGCAAGACCTTGATGCCGTCCACGCAAACCCCCTCGGACCGGAAATCATCCACCATCTTCCGGCCGTCCGAATCATCCCCCATCGTCGCCACAAACGCCGCCCGCCACCCCAGCCGCGCCGCCGCGACCGCCGCGTCACCGGCAGGGCCGCCACCTTGGACGAGGTGCTCCAGCATCTCCGTCTTGCCGTCCACGGGAATCTCCCGGACACGGCAAAGATGATCGTTGCTGCAAAAGCCGATTGAGACAAACTCAGGGTTCATTCGATTGTCCATTCCGTACGCTTCGCCTCTCCCGAGGGAAACCCTCGCCAAAAGAGCCCGGCCGTGTGGCCTATGCTCGCTTCGGCAACACAGCCTATCGAATGCGCACACCGATTTCAAGCCCAAAATGAGAAATAGTCATTTTTTTTCTTTACTCTGTATCATAGTTTTGATAATTTATGAGAAATCAGGCGGCAAATCACCATGATTGACACGAAACCAACCGGATTTCCATTATGAACAAGTCCTTGCGAGCGAAACACATCCTCGAAATTCTGGAACAGCGGCAAGTCTGTTCCGCCGCCGATTTGCAGCGGGAACTCGACGTCTCCGCGCCAACCGTCTATCGCGACCTCCGGGATCTCGAAGATCGCGGACTCGTCGTCGCCGCGCGTGGCGCAGTCCAACTCCCAATGGCGACGCTCCGTCAGGACGAATCCGCCAACACCCGCTTCTTTCTTCGCCTGAACCGGCATCGGCAGGAGAAGAACGAAATCGCCGACAAGGCCGCCCGGCTCGTCCACGACGACGACATCGTCTTCGCCGACAGCTCCACCACCGCGTTCTACTTCGTCAAGACGTTGATGGCGCAGCACTCGCGCCTCTCGAACCTCACCTTGATCACGAATTCCGCCGCCATGCTGCGCGAACTCGTGGATCCGCCGCCTACCGTCACGCTGATCTGCCTCGGCGGCGTCTACAACGCCGCGCTCAACGGCTTTCTGGGTCGTATGACGCTGCAGACGCTGCAGCAGCTCCACATCACCCAGGCGTTCGTCTCGGCCGCCGCCGTCTCGACCGCCGAAGTCTACACCTATCACGAGCATCACGCCGAATTCCTGGGCGAAGTGCTCCGGCACGCCGACAAGTCTCATCTCCTGGTCGACCACGCGAAGTTCGAGACCAAGGCCGTCTTCCCCATCGCCCGGACTTCGTCGTTCGCCTCCATCGTCGCCGACGACGCCCTCGACCCTTCCGTCGCCGCCAAGTACAAAGCCGCCGGCCTCGCCATCGTCTGATGCGGGAAGATCAGAGGCCGAGCAGCGCGTGGATCTCGGGATCCTTGCGCCGGAT
>JAAZAI010000564.1 GCA_012514445.1 Lentisphaerota bacterium | reverse complement strand
TACGACGCCGAGCGCCAGTTGCAGGGGCTGTCGCTCGCGAAGCAGGGCAAGAAATGGCGCGGGAGCGCCTTCTACAGCGTCAACGACATGGGGCAGGGGCACACCTGGGCGGGGCCGAAGGTCTTCCGCATCCGGTGCATGTTCCCGAACGTCCCCAAGACGGAACTTGCCGGCGGGCTGTTCCCGGCGTTCTGGTCGTACGGCATGGAGTTCATCAACTGGCGCACCTCGAACCGCATCGAGTGCGACTGGTTCGAGTTCGACGGCCACAACCCCCGCTGGTACAACGGCCTCTCGACGCACTACCACTACACCCACGTGAAGAGCATCTTCGCCAAGCAGACGGAGAGCTATCAGCGCTACAAGCTGTATGGCGGCGAACTGACCGAGGAGAAGAGCAAGATCCCCGGCGGCGTCTACTTCTGGGACGGCCAGTTCCACACCTGGGAGTTCGTCATCGACGAAGACATGACGTACGTCAACGTCACCATCCCCGACGGCGCCGGCGGCGATCGCTGGGTCGAGATCTGCCGCGGGGGGACGGCCCCGACGTATCTCGAGCGCCTCGACCTCCAGCTCGACTACGCGCTGAAGGCGAAGCAGGGGGTCCCGAAGGACGATGCGCGGCAGGACTTCGTCGTCGACTGGGTCGAAGTGCTGCAGAAGACGGCCGCCGTCGAGGCCGTGCCGTCGCCGTTCACCGCGCGGCCGACGCTCGCAGGCGATATGAAGGCCGGTGGCACGGTGACGTGTACGCCGAACGTCCGGGGCGTGACCGATCTGCGCTACTACTGGTTCGCGGACGGCTATCCGCTGACGTACGGCGCGGACGCCTCGTACACGCTCGCGGCGGCGGACGCGGGCAAGACGATCCGCTGCCTGGTCAAGGCCGTCGGCGCGCTCGACATGCCCGAGGCCTGGACCGAGGGCGTGCGCGTGGCGGGCGCAGCGAAATAGAGCAATCTCGACATGCAGGACAAGGAATCCGAGATGAACGCATCCTGTGCACTGTGCGGCCTGGCCACGAGGGTCGCCGCCGCGGGCGCCGTCACGGTCACCGCCGCCGCCGCCTCGCCGGCGGCCGCCTGGTCGAACGCCGTGGTGCGGCCGGTATCGACGGTTCCCAACCGCCATTCGATCCACACCTACTTCAACGTGTCGCCGGAGAGTCCGGACGGCCGCTTCGTGCTGTTCTACGTCTCGACGGAAGACGATGCGGAGACGGGCGATCTCGTGATCCAGGAGCGGGCGACGGGCAGGGAGACCGTCGTCGCCCGGGACATCCAGACCGAGGACGCGCATCGCGCGGCCTGCCAGCAGTGGATGGAAGGCGGCCGGACGATCGTCTACCATGACTTTCGCGACGGCCGGTGGACCGTCATGGCGATCGACCGCGAATCGCTGAAGCCGCGTGTCCTCGCTCAGGACCGCCAGCTCGGATTCGGCGCGGCGATGGGCTCGCAGGTGCCGCTCTACGGCTGCCATTGGAAGCCGGGCGCGCACCGCGATCTGGAGATCGTCGATCTGCGCACGGGCGCGATCCGGACGGTGGTGAAGGCGGACGACGTCGCGGCGCTTCACGCCGACTGGGTGCGGGAGACCTTGCCGGAGAACGGCCAGCCGGTTTCAATCTTCTTCCCAGTGGTGAGTCCCGACGGGAGAAAGGTCTTCTTCAAGCTCGCGCGCGGAAGCGGCGGAGACAACTTCAAGTCCTCCAAGGCCAGCGTCCGCGAAGGCAAGTTCGTGTATGATCTGGAGGAGGGAAAGCCCATCCGCTTCTATCCGCAGTGGG
>JAAZAI010000563.1 GCA_012514445.1 Lentisphaerota bacterium | reverse complement strand
TTTCTTTCTATGGCATTTTTCTGGAGGGTTTTTCATGGTGATTGGTTTTGCTACTTTGGTTTTAAACCCAAGCCGTGCTGGTAAAGAGCGCACTCGGTACGGATGGAGCTATTTTGTATTTTCGATTGTCATGTTTTCACTTGCCGTCTTGTCTGCTTTAATCATCTAAAACAGTGGTAGTTTGTGAACAAAACCTTTAATTTAGAGCCTGTCCCATCCTTCGCATGTGACTGTGCGGCAGCGGGTTGAGTCGTAAGAAAATCCGTCATGGAACAAATTTCAGGGTCTGTCCCGAATGGCTCTAACTTAACGGCATGTAGCCTCAGAGCAACAGACGTCAGGTGTCATTCGGTGTATGGGGTTGAGCCCCGCAGGGGCGGCACATACCAGCCCAGGGCAACGCCCTGGGACTGGAACGGAAAATGAACGAGCCCTGAAAGGGCGTGACATCAAGGACGTCGATAATGTCACGCCCTTTCAGGGCTCCGAACATGGGATCCGACTCGACCCAGGGCGGTGCCCTGGGCTGGTATATAGCGCCCCTTCGGGGCTCACAGACCCACGCACCCACATACATGGCGCGATGACTCGGCACCGAAATTCGCCGGATTTGGGCTTAAGTTAGCGCCATTCGGGTCTGTCCCTTAAAAAAGCGGCTGTCGACGGCGCGGCGGGGATGTGGTAGAATCCGGGGCGTTTCGAAGATCATCAAGGAGCAAACGAAATGAACTACGCCACCGCTTTCCTGGGCGCCGCAACGGCGCTGCTGATCACCCTCGGATCCGTCGTCGCCGATGAGGCCGCCGCGCCTGTCGAGAAGGACGCCGCCCCGGCACCCCAGGCCGAGCCCGCAATCGATGCCAAATGGGTCTCGGCCGACGCCGCGCAATTGAGAGCTGAAATCAACAAGATCGGCGAGCAGATCCGGCAGAAGATCGGCGAGTCGATGACGCTTCAGCAGCAGGTTGGCGCCAGCGCGTCGAACCCGGACTACACCTCGGAGGCGATCGAAAAGAAGCGACTCGAAATCAAGGCGATGGAGACGGCGCTGATCCAGGCGAAAATCGAGTTGCAGGCGGAGGTCGCTAAGCATCCCGACGTCGTCGCGCTGACCCAGAAGAACCAGGCGATCCTGACCGAAGTCGACCAGTTGCGCAAAATGAAAAAGGCGTTCGCGCAACGACTTGCGGAACGCCTCTCGGGGAAGGGCGGGGGCCAGTAGGCCTTCGTGCCTCGTTTCAGAAGTCGGGCATCTCGATGCGGATTGTGCGTCCGCTGAGGGAGCCTTCCTTCTTGCCCTCGCTTTTGTCGAGGTCGGAGCCGCGCAGCGTTCCGGACTCCGAGAAGAACGGCACCTCGAAGGAGTTGCCGCAGCTGGGGCATTCGGACGACATGCCCATCATCTCGGAGGGGGCTTCAAGCTCCTGGTTGCAGTTCTTGCAGAAGAACGACACGATGCGCGGCTTCGGCTTGGGAGCCTCTTCCGGGTTGACTTCGAGCGTCGAGAGGTCGATGCGGATCGTCTTGTTCTTCTGGGGGGCGGCATCCGCCTCGGCGATGGCCTCGACGGCCTTGGCCTCGACGATTTCCTCCGTCGTGGGCTCCTCGATCTTGGGCCCGTGGATCGTCCCGGGCTCCGACTCGGCGGGAATCATGACCGACGCCCCGCAGACCGGACATTCCGATGCCAGCCCGATGGCGGCCGCAGGCGCCTCGATCTCCCCCCCGCACGCCTTGCACTTGAAGGAGACGGCGACCGAGAAGTCGTCGTAGATGATCTCGGGCGGGACGACCGGAGCGGCCTCCTCCTCGATGTCGGGAGCCGGGGTCTCGCCGTCCTCCAGCAGCGGCGTGATCAGCCCCTTGCGAGGCGGCGAGATGGAATCTTTCGCTTTTTTGAGAATCCGAACGCGCGCCGCGTCATGTTCTGCGATCATGATGTAGCGGCCCGTCTGGGGATTCCTCATCTTCCGGGCCTTCTTCGTGATGACGTCGACGCGACAGATGCCCGGCACCGAGAAGCCGCCGTTCTTCGCCTCGCGATAGGCGATGTCGGCCAACCCGTTGAGCAGCTTTCGAACCTCGCTGCGCTTGACGCCCGAAAGGCCCGAGAGTTCCTTGACCAAATCGTTTTTGTTGTATGCGGCCATGTCAAAACCTCATGATGTGACGCGGGTGGTCTGTTCGGTTAGTTGATCGATACAACAGGGCAAGCAAATTGCATGCCATGAACCCCGAGCCCGATCGGGAAGGGTGCGCGTCAACAGAGTCGCCGCGCACAGGAGTCAGAATCCAGAATTCAGAATCCAGTAGTTGTTTCCCTTCAGCCATGATCATGCGCTTCAACCAATAACACCAAAACACGCCTAAATGGATGTGCGCAAGTCAATTCCGACTCCTGAATTCTGCCTTCTGAATTCTGGGGGCGAGGCAACGATGTTGACGCCCACCGGCTGCTCTCCGTCTCGCTTCGGTCAGTTATTCCCTGAGCACGTTCAAGGCGATGTCGGTTCGACCGAGCGGGGCGCTGACCTGGAAGCCGGCGATCGGCGCATCAGCGAGGCGCGCGCGGATCTCGCGTGCGATCTCGACGCCGGTGGCGATGGCGTCCTCCTTGGCCTTGCATTGGCGGAGCCGTTCGAGGATGGGTTCGGGGACGTGGACGCCAGGGACGTACAGGTTCATGAAATCGGCGTTCTTGGCGGAGAGCAGGGGATAGAGGCCGATGACGACGGGAATGAGGGGCGGGCGTTTCGCGAGGCGGTCGAGGAAGCGCAGCAGCGCTTCGGCGTCGAAGACGGGCTGGGTGATGGCGTACTCGGCGCCGGCGGCGACCTTGGCCTCGAAGTGCGCGATTTCGCGGTCGAGGTCGATGGCGGCGGGGTTGAGGCCGACGCCGATGGCGAGCGGGACGGGTCCGTCGAGCGGTTGGGATGCGGCGTCGAGGCCGCGATTGAGATTGGCGCAGAGGCGCACAAGGCCGACGGCGTCGACGTCGAAGACGCCGGTGGCGTCCGGATAGTTTCCGAGCTTGGGGGGGTCTCCGGTCACAAAGAGCCACGTCTTGAGGCCGAGGGCGACGCCGCCGAGGATGTCGGACTGGAGGCCGATGAGGTTGCGGTCGCGGCAGCAGCAGTGAGGGATGGGTTCGATGGCGAGACCGGCGGCGCGCATGGCGAACGCGGTGGCGACGACGCTCATGCGGGCGCTGGCGCGCGGACCGTCGGGGAGGTTGACGGCGTCGACGCCGGCGGCTTCGCAGGCGCGGCATTTCGCGAGGAATCCCTCGAGACCCTGGGCGGAGCGCGGCGGCAGGATTTCGACCGAAGTGATGCGGCGCCCCGCCGCGAGCCTGGCGGCGAAGGGGGACTTCGAGGCGAAAGGCGCGGGATCGGCGCCGGCGTTGGCGGGCGCTTCGTCGGCGGCGCGGATCTCCAGGTGGCGTTTGACACCGGAGAGGACGTGGAGCGCCTTGGCGGCCATGCGGATGTGGGCGGGCGTGGTGCCGCAGCAGCCGCCGACGCCGTTGGCGCCCAGCTCGATGTACTTCTTGGCGTATTCGGTGTAGTACTCGGGGCTGGTGAGGTAGAGCGAGCGGCCGCCGACCTCGTGCGGGCCGCCGGCGTTGGGCATGACGAGCAGGGGTTTGCGGACGGCGGCTCGAGCCCGGCGCGCGGGCTCGAGCATCTCGGCGGGGCCATACTGGCAGTTGAGGCCGACGACGTCGACATCCGGCGAGGCGTCGAGACGGGCCAGGACGGTTTCGAGGGGAGTCTTCTCGAACGCGGCGGGGGAGACGGAGGCGACGACGGGAAGACCGTGGCGGCGCGCGGCGCGCGCGGCGAGCAGGAGTTCGTCGGCGTCGTGGAACGTCTCGAGCACGACGAGGTCGGCGCCGGCCTGGGCGAGAAGGCCGACCTGCTCGTCGAACGCGGCTTCGATGGTGGCGGCGTCGAGCGCGGCGAGTCCGGCGCCGCGGGCGGAACAGGGGCCGCAGGCTCCGGCGACGAGGACGGCGGCGCCGGCTTCGCGGCGGGCGAGCGTCACGGCGGCCGCGTTGATCTCGGGGAGCTTCTCGGCCAGGCCGAATTCGGCGAGCTTGACGCGATTGGCGCCGAAGGTGTTCGTTTCGATCACGTCGGCGCCGGCGGCCACGTAGTCGCGGTGGATTTCGGCGACGAGGGAGGAACGGGAGAGGCAGAGTTCGTCGTAGCAGGCGTTGAGGAAGACGCCTTTCTGGTAGATCACGGTGCCCATGGCGCCATCGAAGACGAGGGGGGCGGCGGCGATGCGTTGGAGGAAGTCTCGGTTCATGCTTCAGTTGTTCCTGGCGGTCATCGCCACGCTGATCGCGAGGCAGGCGGCGACGGGGACCCAGACGAGGTAGTGGGCCTTGAGGGCGGGGTTGCGGGCGAGGGATTCGGCGGCGACGCTGAAGAGGTAGAAGGCTCCGGCCACGGCGAGGCTGATGCCGATGCCGACGGAGGATTCGCGGCGATGCTGCTGGATGCCGAGAGGAACGCCGATGGCGACGAAGCAGAAGCAGGCGAAGGCGAGGCTGACGCGGGAGTGGAGCTCCTCGAGGGAACGGGAGATGGCCTTCTTCCCCTCGTCGGAGGCGGGCGGTTTGTCGCGGGAGACGAGAATGTCCTTGAGCAGCACCCACGAGTGCTTGTCCTTGATGCGCCGAGCACGCTCGGCTGGTGCCGTCTGGCCGGTGCGGGCGCTGAAGTCGCCGATGACGTAGCGAACGCTCTCGGCGCGGCCGATGCCGGGGTTGTCCTCCTGGATCGGGTCGATGGAAACGTCCTTCATCTCGAGGACGACGACGTCTTCGGAGGAGGTGATGAGGGCTTCGCGGGCGCGGATTTCCTGGATGGAGCCGGACTTGGTGGTCTCGACGACGCGCATGTCCTTGAGGAGGTTGCCTTCGCGGGCGCCGACGTAGACCGAGCGGCCGGCGATGTCGACGTATTTGCCCTCTTCGACGAGGGCGGTGACGTCGGTTGCCTTGAGCTTGCGGCGCACCGTGGAGCGCGCGTAGGCGCTTTCGGGGGCGACGCTGTTGTTGAGGTGGAGGCAGAAGAAGGAGAGGAGCAGCGAGAGGAGGACGGGCGTGTGCATGGCGCGCGAGAGGCTGATGCCGCAGGCGCGCATGGCGCTGATCTCCTGGTCGGAGGAGAGCCGGCCGAAGACGAGGAGGGTGGCGACGAGGCAGGCGATGGGGATGGAATACGAGAGGGTGCCGGGAATGCCGCCCCAGAGGAAGTCCAGGACGATGCCGATGGACATGCCGCGCGCGATGTACTGCGTGACCTTGAAGAGCAGGCCGACAGACATGACGAAACTGAGCACGAGCAGCGCCATGACGAACGTGGTCAGGAAGCTGGCGGCGATGTAGCGATGGAGGATTCGCATGGATGCGTCCCGTGAAAAGAAAAGGGGGCGATTGGTTTCAACCGCCCCCCGGAGTCCGTGTCGTCGGCCGTCTACTTGGACGGATTGACGTAGTTGGCCTTGGCGGCGGCGGCGCCGTCGATGTAGACTTCGACGCGGCGGTTTTCGAGCGTGCCGTTGACCAGGTCGTTCTGCATCTTCGGGTGGTCGAAGCCGTAGCCGATGGCCTGCATGCGATCCCCGGAGATGCCCTTGCCGATCAGGTACTGGCGGACGGCCTTGGCGCGGCTGCCGGAGAGTTCGATGTTGTACTTGCGGCTGGATTTGAGGCGTTTGTCGGCGTGGCCTTCGATGATCGCGGTGGACTTGGGGTTGGCGAGCATGACTTCGGCGACGCGGTCGAGCTGGGGGAAGAACTCGGGCTTGATGACGCTCTTGTCGGTGTCGAAGGTGATCTTGAGCTCGAAGAAGAGGACGTCGTCGGGGCCATAGAGGGGGTCGGTGTGGTCGTAGAGGACCTCGTGCCCGTCGCGGACGCCGCCGTCGTCGGTGTCGGCGTCGAGCGGGTTCGTCTTGTATTTCAGGACCTCGGCGCCGTCGGAGAGGAGGTCGAAGTCGGAATCGGGGTTGAGGGGGTCGGTCTTGAATTTGAGGACCTCGTCGCCGTCGGTGAGGCCGTCGTCGTCGGTGTCGGGATCGAGGGGGTCGGTCTTGTATTTGAGCACTTCCTCGCCGTCCTTGAGGCCGTCCCCGTCGGTGTCGGGGTTGAGGGGGTCGGTCTTGTACTTGTAGACCTCCTCGCCGTCCTTGAGGCCATCGCCGTCG
>JAAZAI010000562.1 GCA_012514445.1 Lentisphaerota bacterium | reverse complement strand
CGCCCGACGTCGGCGAGCGTAGCGAGTCAGCGCTCGCTACCCCTCGCCATGATCGCCGCAGGCGGCGAAGAGGCCCAGGCCGAAATGGCTGGAATGGCCGAGGCAGAGCGGACCGCGCACGGGCTCTGCAAAGGTGAGGCGAAGGGCATACCCGAAGTCTTCAGGCGGCATGGCGGCACGAGCGCGGTGGCGAATGTAATGGCGGAAGGCGATGCTTTCCTCCTTGAGAAACTCGATGCGCTCTGGCGAGGGAAGCCCGCGCGAGTCGCATTCGGCGGCGATCTGGCCCTCAAGCGTGTTCTTGCCGCTTTTCTTGCGATAGCGGGGCAGGACGAGAGGCGTAAGCGACTGCCAGACCCGCGCAGGGGCAAGCAGCCCCTGAAGCCCAGGCATTTTGAGGAATGCCTCGCGAGACCCCGCACCGGAGAAACGCACGGATAGTTCGCCAACGCCGCCTTTCATGTAGGTTCGCCGGATGTGGCGCAAGATGTCTTGCGCGGCGCCCCCCATGCCATCGGGCGCCCAGACGAGGATGTGGTCGAGATGGCCGTCGGGATTGAGCAGGGATAGGGGGAGTATGTGTGCGTGGCGGTGTCCGGACAGCGGCGCGTGGTCTCCATCCACGCCAAGCAGATCGCGGGCGGCGGTCTCCGTCTGGCCTGGAGCGCGTTTCCCGACGAGACTGGCCAATGCCCGATGGAGGAGATCGGCCTGCGGCAGCGTGCGGCTGGCAAGCGGCAAGGGCGTCCGGCTCCGGGCGGAGCAGGAAAGCGCGAGCAAGGCGAATTCGACGCGAGGTGGTTCGGCGCGTCGACTGGCGGCGGGCGCGGTGGTGCCGATGGCGTTTCTCGCTGGAAGCACATAGCGCACAAGTCGCGTCCCAGGCGGGGTCGTCCAGCCTTGCTTTTGAAGCCAGCCGCTCTCCACTTGAAGCGCGGCGAGGAGATCGGCGGGATGAAGCGCGTTGAACTTCTTTTTCGGGAGCTCGCTCGATGTGGCGGCGGCTTTGCGCCACCGTTCGTACTCGGGCGCCGACATCGGCGCGAGGAGAAGCACCGCCTCGCCACCATCCACGGCTTTTGTGGGCGGCTCCATGATGGGGCGGCACCAAGAGCCGTTTGAGACCGGGGCGTCTTCGACGAGTTCGGCTTCGGCCCAGGACTCGGCGCGACCGAGATAGCCGAGGCGCTCGGCAAGTGCGGCAAGCAGCGCAGTTTCCTCGGCGTCGAGCGCCACATCCCAGCGAACGAGCAACGGTTCGTGATCGGTTCCCGTAACGGCGCGGGCGTCAATGACCAGTGTCGTGCTGCCTTTGGTGGGCATGTAATGGCGGGTGTGCGCACCGGTGGCCTCTGGGAGTCGGTAGACAGGCGAGACGAATGCGAGTTTTTCAACAAGCGATTTCGCCGTGTCCGGGATGACGCCGCTCTGCCAGTCGGGCAGCTTTGCGTAGCCTGTGGCAAGGAGCGCGCGCAATACGCGCCAGGGAGAGGGCGACCATTCGACCGCGCCTTCGTTCTGCGCTCTGCCCCATGGCGTGGCGTGGTAGTGGCCACCGATGAAGCGGATGGAAAGTGTGGGCATCGGAAAAGTCTCCGCTAGGCTTCGGGTTCTTCTGTCGCTTCGGCGCTCTTCTCTTCGACGGCGCCGCCCTTTTTCAGGTCGTCGTTGTACTGCACGACGGTCTGCTTGAACACGGTCTTGTTCTCGGCAATCGCGGCCTTGAGCGCGGCCGCCAGGGCGTTGTGGGCCGGGAGGGTAAAGCCGGCTGGCTTGACGGCGGCGATGACTTCGGGCACGACCTCGAAGTCGCATGCGGTGCGAAAACGCAGCGCGCCGTCGACGAGGGATCGGACTTTGTAGAGGGCAAGCGTAATCAGCAGTCGCGTTGCGGCTTCGCCAAGACCATAGCCGCGGATTTGGTCAAGGTCCAGATTGACATAGAGCGTGATGGCCTTGGCCGTATATTCGTCGCGGGAGAAGGGTACGTTTCCGAAGCCGGACTTGGTGTCCCCAGAGGGGTTCACGGAATCATTCTTGACACCTCCGGATGCGGCGACCTCGACACCGTCCGCCTCGACAAATGCCGAAAGCGCGCGAGCAACACGGAGCCGTCCGCCGGCAAGATCCTTTTTTGCGAGGAACACGCCATGGATGAGCGCATTGGCATCGTAAGCCAAGAGCGTTTCAGCCAGCGCCTTGCGATTGATAGGGCCTTCGGCGAGTCCGCCAAGGGCGGCTTTGAGCTCGTTGAAGAACGACTTGTCCTTCCCTTCGAGCAAATAGGGCGAATTGATGCGGTGCGCTTCGGTGATGGACGAGGTGAGGTACTGCCCCTGGCGTTCCACGCGAATGTAGGAGAGTCCCTTCGCTGCGTCGACGAGATTCTGGGAAGCTTCGTCCCAGATCGTGGCTTCGAGGCGATTTGCCATGCTCTGCGCGGATTCGACGAGGAGGGAAGTGCCGTTTCTGGTCTGATAAGAAGCCGCCCCCAGCGAGGGGAAGCCCGTAGGCTGGAAACGCTCCCCCTGGGCGGGTTTCAACGGGATGTTGAAGAGGATGCGGCGGGCGTTGGTCAGCGTGGAAAGGTCGATGCTCATTTTGTGTTCTCCTGATGGTTTGGGCTGATGGTTAGGATCATCGCGTCGCGAGACGCACTGGAAAGCGGAAAGGCGAGTGCGGCGGCAAGCAGCCGGGCATCTCCCGTGCAGATTTGAATTGCGGGGGGCATGCCATGCGCCTGGAGGTGACGAGAAGCCAGACGCGAAGCCGCGTTCATGTCGCCAGACGCGAGCCGG
>JAAZAI010000561.1 GCA_012514445.1 Lentisphaerota bacterium | reverse complement strand
TTGTCGCTCTCGATGCCGTGGACCGTCGAGGCGAGGCCCTGCATCGCGCGAATCTCCTGCTTGATCTTGCCCATCATGATCGCCGCGGTGATGACGGAGAGCAGGATGATCACGAACGCCAGGAAGATGATGATCGGCGCCGAGGCCAGCAAGAAGGCGGGGTGCGTGAAGAAGAGCACGAGGAAGGTCGCGACGAAGAAGGCGCAGAAGCCCAGGAGCTGCTTGTAGATGCTCGTGAAGCCGAAGACCAGCCGCTCCATCGCGAAGGCGAACGGGATGTTGAGCAGCAGGAGCACGACGACGGCCTGGACGAGATCCTCCGTGACGCCGCGCAGCGGACGGTAGACGCGGTTCTCGATGCAGGTGGCGAAGACCTGGTGGGCGCGGGCGAGCGACCAGCGGCGCTCCGCCCTCCCCCGCTCCGCCGCCTCCATGTGCTCGCGGGCGTCGGCGTGGAGCTCCTCCAGGTCGTCGCGCACGATGTTGCGCTCGCGCAGCGTGCGAAGGCGCATGTCGTTGAGCAGGAAGGCGTCGTTGGCCCCGATGGCGAAGCCGTCGGCGTTGAGCATCGTCTTCGCGTCGAGAGGTATGCCCAGTCCCATGGCGCGCTTCACGGTTTCCGGATCGACGGTCTTCGCCTCCGACGGCGCGGAGCCGAGGACCATCTCGCCGTTGGCGCCGATGCGCTTGACGGGATCCTTCCGGTCGGCGAAGAACTCCAGCCGTTCTCCGGCGATGCGGTAGTTGGCGGAGGTCTTGTGCGGTGCGTCCTTGGTGGCGATGATCGTCTTGGGATCGTAGAGCGTGCCGCCGAGCGGATCGGGGGGATAGCCGTAGCTGAACATCAGGCCGCCATGCGCGTAGAAGAGATGGTTCGGCGTGACGAGGATCCCCGAGGCGTCGGCCTCCTTCGAGATGCGCTCGAAAGAGCCGTCCGAAGCGTAGCCGATGCCGATCGAACGCGCGCGCCAGCTCGTGGAGGCCGCGTCGCGGGAGACCGTGGGCATGTAGACGTGCCCGTTGGCGAGGATGCGCGTGCGGGGCAGATGGCTCACCCCGCAGAGCATCTCGGTCATGCCGATGCCGGAGAACTGCAGGATCGAGTTCGCCGGGATCCCTTCGTTGTCCGTGGAGCCTTCGGCGTAGTTGACGAAGTTCACGCCGCGCGTGCCGCCCCGCTCGTCGGTGTAGAGGAAGCGGTCTTCCATCCGCTCACGGGTGAAGGGCGCGCGCAGCGACATCTCCGGGGAGTTGCCGAAGGCGCGGCAGACCTCGTGCATCTGCTCGCGCAGGCCCGAGAGATCGGTCTCGGCGGCAAAGGGCAGCGCATCGTGCACGAGGGGGTCGCCCACGGTCATCATCTGGAAGCCGGCGACGCCGAGGCCCGAACCGACGGTGCTGGGCACGACGCGCTGGTCGGGCACGCTCAGCGAATACGGCTTGTAGAGCGGCGTGAGAGCGGGCTTGTAGAGCGTCGCCTTCCAGTCCCGGCCCTCGCCGACGCC
>JAAZAI010000560.1 GCA_012514445.1 Lentisphaerota bacterium | reverse complement strand
TGCACCGGCGACTCGCCCCACGGCCTGCTCGTCCGCGCGCTCGACGTCTGCAACAAGGTTGGGTTGCGAAACCTCTCCGTCTTCAGCATGTAGCCGCATTTCGAGATTGACTTCCGGGGCGCGTTTCCGGTAGTCTGTGCAAGTGGATTGCGATGTGGGGCCGGCATCGACCGGTTTCCGCTTCTTTTGTTTTTTGACACCTTCACGGAATTCCGTAGAGATCAGCGAGGCAGGAATGAACAACGAATTGCTTACCGTCTTGAGCTACCTCGAGCGCGAAAAGGGCATCAGCCGGGACGTCCTGGTCAAGGCCATCGAAAACGCGCTCCAGAACGCGGCCAAGAAGAGCCTCGGCACCTCCCGCGACGTGCGCGTGTCGATCGACCCGCGCACCTGCGAGATCTCGACCTTCCAGTCGCTGATCGTCAGCGACACCGAGAAGGGGACGGACTTCGTCTCCGTGGAGATGGCGCGGCGCGTCAAGGCCGACGCCCAGCCGGGCGACGTGATCGAGGTCAAGGCCGCGCCGCGCGACTTCGGCCGCATCGCCGCGCAGACCGCCAAGCAGACGCTCATGCAGAACATCCGCAGCGCGGAGCGCGACGTCGTCTACCAGCGCTACCTGCCCCAGGTCGGCAAGATCGTCTCCGCCACCGTCAAGCAGGTCAGCCGCGGCGACTGCATCTGCGAGGTCGAAGGCGGCGGCGAGGCGATCCTCGACGGCAAGAACAAGCTGCCGACGGACAACTTCGACCAGGCCGAGCAGTTCCGCGCGCTGCTGCTGCGCGTCGAGAACGAGAAGGACCAGAGCACGCCCAGCATCGTCCTCTCCCGCACCGCCGTGGACTTCATCAGGACGTTGTTCATGGAGCAGGTCACCGAGATGAAGGAAGGCGTCATCGAAGTCATGGGCATCGCCCGCGACCCCGGTTTCCGCACCAAGCTCGCCGTGCGCAGCCTCAACCCCAAGGTCGACCCCGTCGGCGCCTGCGTCGGCATGCGCGGCGGCCGCATCAAGCCCGTCATCAACGAGCTCAACGGCGAGAAGATCGACATCGTCGAATGGAACGAGGACATCCGCGTCTTCGCCATGAACGCCCTCGCCCCCGCCAAGATCGAGAGCATCCGCGCCGGCAAGGACGTCGACGGCGGCAACATGATCGTCGCCACCGTCCTCCCCGAGAACTACACCCAGACGATCGGCAAGCACGGCCAGAACGTCCGCCTCACCGCCAACCTGCTCGGCTGGAAGGTCAAGGTCGAGAAGGCCGAGGAGCCCAAGAGCTTCGAGGAGCTCGTCAAGGACGCGATCCAGGAGCTTTCAACCGTTCTCGACGTGCCTCCCGACCAGGCCGAGACGGTCTTCAACCTGGGCTTCCACTCCCCGGAGGGCATCACCAACGTCACGCCCGCCGAATTCATCCAGGTCACCCAGCTCGACGAGGAGACCGGCACGCGGATCTGGAACGCCGCCGCCGCCTTCCTCGCCTCCAAAGGCGAGCCCAACGCATGAGATTGTTCGAACTAGCCCGGGAGCTCAAGACTTCCAATCGCGACCTGATCCGCCAGGCGAAAGCCCTCGAGGTCGAGGTCGACTCCTTCATCTACGTCCTCGACGACGCCGATGTCACCGCGCTCCGCCGCGGATTCAAGCCGCGCACCTCCATCGAGGTGGCGGACGACGAGGCAGCCATGAACCGCGCGCTCGAAATCAAGCGCCAAGCCGCCCGGGAAGCCCTGGCCTCGGCCGTGGCGAAGGAATCGGAGGTGCTCGCCGCCGCCGCCGCCCGCGCCCGCCAGGCGCTCGCCGAGCAGGAAGCCCGCCGCCGCGGCGAGCCCGCCGCCGCCCCGGAATCGCCGGTGGCGCCCCCCCCGGCCGAAACGCCCGCGGAAGCACCCCGCGCCGAAGCCGCGCCCGCGCCAGAAACGCCCGCCATCGCGCCGGCCGCCCCCGTGGAAGCCGTCGCGGCCGTCGAGCACGCGATCCCGGCGCCGGTCAAGCCGGCCGCCCCGGCGCCCGAACGTCCGCCCATGCCCGCGGGGCTCGAAGCGCTGCCGGAGCGTCCGCTCCAGGCGCCCCGCCCCGAACTCGTCCTCAAGCCCGTCGCGCCGCCCCCGGCCGCGCCGAACCCCGCCGCGACTGCGGCCAAGGCGCCGGCCGCCGCCGCGACCGCGGATGCCGCCAAGGCCCTGAAAAAGGAAAAGAAGGCCCCCCGCGCGCTCCATCCCGTGGACGAGGAGGACGAGGCCGCCATCCTGCCCGGCAGCCTCTCGAAAGTCGTTCGCGACACCCCTGCGCGCACGGCGCCCGCGCGCCGCGGCGCGGAGCACGAAAACGCCCGCGATTCGCGCGGCAAACCCCAGCGCCCCGCGGTCGCGCCCCAGAAGAGCCGCGGACCTTCCGCCGGCATCACGGTTTCGGCCGAGGCCAACGTGCTCAAGATCCATGGGGCCGTCGCCGTCAAGGAACTCGCCGACAAGCTCGGCACGCGGCCGAACGTCGTGATCGCCGAGCTCATGAAGCTCGGGATACTCGCCTCCATCAACCAGAGCGTCGACGCGGAGACCGCCGGCAAGGTCGCCGGCCAGCACGGTTTCACCGTCGAGCTGGAGAAGTCCCGCCGCTCCAGCGACAATCGGCCCGTGCTGAAGAGCGAGAACGCCGACGACGACATCCCCGAGGACCGCCCCGACCAGCTTCTGCCGAGGCCCCCCGTCGTCACCTTCCTCGGCCACGTGGATCACGGCAAGACCTCGCTGATGGACCGCATCCGACAGGCCAACGTCGCCGCCGGCGAGGCCGGCGGCATCACCCAGCACATCGCCGCCTACACCGTCGACGTCAACGGCCAGAAGATCACGTTCCTCGACACCCCGGGGCACGCCGCCTTCTCGGCGATGCGCGCCCGCGGCGCGACGCTCACGGACATCGCGGTGATCATCATCGCGGCGGACGACGGCATCATGCCCCAGACCCAGGAGGCGATCAAGCACGCCCGGGCCGCCGGCGTCACCATCATGGTCGCCATCAACAAATGCGACCTGCCGCAGGCCAATCCCATGCGTGTCATGCAGCAGCTCCAGGGCGAGAACCTCACGCCCGAGGAATGGGGCGGCGACACCGTCGTCACCCAGGTCAGCGCCGTCACGGGCGACGGCGTCGGCGGCCTGCTCGACATGATCCTCCTCCAGGCCGAAGTTCTCGAACTCACCGCCAACCCCAACCGCCGCGCCAACGGCACCGTCGTCGAAGCCCAGATGAAGCCCGGCAGCGGCCCCATCGCGAGCATCCTCGTCACCGGCGGCACCCTCAACGTCGGCGACGTCGTCCTCTGCGGCGAGCACTATGGGCGCATTCGCGCCATCATCGACAGCAACGACAACCGCGTCAAGTCGATCGGCCCCTCCGGCGCCGCCCGCATCATGGGCCTCTCCGGCGTCCCCGAGGCCGGCGCGGAGTTCCGCGTCATGATCAACGACAAGCGAGCCCGCGAGCTGGCCGCCGAATACGCGCAGCAGAAGAAGGAGGAGGTTCTCGGCGGCGTCACCCAGGCGCGCTCGGCGGACGACATCTTCAAGAAGCTGCACGAGGCCGAGAAGCTCGAGCTCAACGTCATCCTGCGCGCCGACGTGCAGGGCTCCGTGGAGGCCGTCCAGGAATCCATCGAGCAGATCAAGAGCGAAAAGGTCGTCTGCAACGTCATCCAGAGCAGCACCGGCTCCATCACGTCCAACGACGTGCAGCGCGCCGGCAGCGGCAAGGCCCTGATCATCGGCTTCAACGTCGCGCCCGACGCGGGCGTGAACTCCGAGGCCCGTCACTTCGGCGTGCGCATCAAGACCTTCCGCATCATCTACGAGCTGCTGGAGTTCATCAAGCAGGAGATGCTCGACCTCATTCCGGTCGAATACCGAGAGGTCGTCCGCGGCCACGCCCTGGTCAAGCAGCTCTTCTCCCTCAGCCACGTCGGCGTCGCCGCCGGCAGCCTCGTCACCGACGGCGTCATGACGATGGAGGGCAAGGCCCGCGTCCTGCGCAACAAGAAGGTCGTCCACACCGGCGCCTTCTCCTCCATCCGCCACTTCAAGGACGAGGTCAAGCAGGTCACCCAGGCGCAGGAATGCGGCATCTTGCTGGCGGGCTTCGAGTCCTTCCAGGAGGGTGACGTCATCGAGTGCTTCTCCTTCGAGGAGTTGCCCAAGGCGCTGTAGTCCGCCCCGGGGCGGCCGGCGAAGGAGGCGGAACCATGAGCATCGACAGAATCAAGCGCGTCAACGAGATGATCCGCCGCGAGCTTTCCCTCGGCCTCTTCCACATCGGCCAGGGCGAGGACGCCGACGTCGGACGCATCTCGTTCGTGGACGTCGACGTCTCGCGCGATCTGCGCAGCGCCACGGTCGCCGTCTCCATCATGGCCCCGGAGGCCGAGTCCCACGCGCTCATGGCCTGGCTCCATCGCCACCGCGTGGAGTTCCAGAGCCACATCGCCAAGACCGTGTCGCTCAAGTTCACCCCACGGCTCCACTTCCGCGTGACCCAGTCCATCGAGAAGGGCGACCACGTCCTCAACCTGTTGAATGAAATCCTTCCCGACGACCCCGAGCCGGCCGACGTAACGATGGAGCCGAATGCAGGAGACGACCCCGATGAACGCTAGATTCCACATCGCCCTCGCCGCCCTCGCCGCCCTCGCGGCCAACGGATCCTTCGCACAGGATCCCCCCGCCCGCCCGCTCGCGCCGGCCGCCTCCCCCGCGGTCGCGCCCGCCACGGCCGCGCCCGATGGCGCCGAAGTCGCGGCCCCCGCCGCGCCCAAACGCCCTGCCCGCCGCGCGCTCCCGCCCGAGGCCTTCACCACGCCCACCAACTACGTCCTCGTCGTGAACCACAAGGGAGCCCTCGACTCGGCATGGCTCGGCGAACACTGCGCCTTCATGCAGAAGCAGTTGCAAGCCGCCGTCAAGATGGACGATGCGGACGGCGAAATCGGCACCGACCCGCGCGCCTTCGTCCAGGCCGTCCGCGCCCGCCACGGCGGCAACGCCAAGATCGTGATCGTCGTCTCCAAGGAGCCCGGCCTCGCGCCCGTGCTCGCCTCGCCTTACGAATACTGGTCCGTCATGGACGCCGCCTGGGTCGAGAAGGCCGGCGGCGACGCCGCCGTGCGCAACGACCGCATGGGCAAGCGCATCTACCAGGCGCTCGGCCACTGCGTCGGCGCCGGCTACCGCATCGAACGCGAGGCCGTGATGCGCTACACGCCGGAGCCCGAGGGCATGGACGACTGCCTCTCCCACGGCTTCCATCCGCTCAACAGCCAAAACTTCGACATCGTCCGCCGCGGCATCGGCCTCGACGGCATCCGCCTGCGTCCGCGCCAGGAGCTCGTCGAGATGGGCATCCTCCAGCCGCTCCCCGCCAAGGCGCCGACGAACACGGAGAAGACGGAAGGCTTGTAGCCCAGGGCTGTTGTTCAATGAGAACGTTTGTCGCATGCATGGTCGCCGCGAGCGTCGCGGCCTCGGCGTCCGCCCAGGAAACGCAGCCGGCGGATCCGGTCGCCAAACGCCCCTATTCCACGAACGGATGGGAATTGACGTGGGCGGACGAGTTCGACGGGAATGGATCCCCGGACGAACGGTTCTGGTCGCATGAAGTAGGATTCGTCCGCAACCACGAACCGCAGTACTACACCACGAACCGACTCGAGAACTGCCGCCTTCAAGACGGCGTTCTCGTCCTCACCGCCCGCAAGGAGCAATGGCCCAACCCGGATTGGGTGGACCGACGCCTCGGCGGCTGGAAGCGCCAGCGCGAATTCGCGGACTACACTTCCGCCTCCATCAAGACCGCCGGCAAGAAGAGCTTCCTCTACGGTCGCATCGAAGTGCGCGCGCAAATGCCCTCGTCCATCGGCGCCTGGCCGGCGATCTGGACGCTCGGGGAATCCATCCGCCTCCCCAAGGACGACCCGGGCTATTGGAACTGGCCGGCCTGCGGCGAGATCGACATCGTTGAACTGTGGGCCAACCAGTCCAACCGCGTGGCCTCATGCCTGCACACCTCCAAGGACGCCACGCGCGAAAAAGGCCCCCATGCCGTAATCGGAGGAGGCGACCTGCAATTGAAGCCCGAGGAGGCGCCGTGGAACGGTTTCCACACCTACACGCTTGACTGGGACGAAGATAACGTCTACATGTATTACGACGGACGCCAGTACGGGCGCGGCAAGCTTTCACGTGGCGATTGGCCCGACGGCCAGAACCCCTTCCGCAAGCCGCACTACCTCATCCTCAACCTCGCTCTCGGCGGCTACGGCAACGCCGTCTCCGAGAAGTCCGTCTTCCCGATGGAATTCAAAGTCGACTACGTGCGCTACTTTCAGAAGCGCGATTGATCAGGGTCTTTCGTTCTTCTTGAACCAGCTCCGAAGCAGATCGAAGCGGTCGGTAGGCGTGTCGGCTCGGCGACCGGCGTTGGGTGCGCCGACGTGCTCGAGGCTCCAGCCGTCCCATTCGCGGTAGGCGTGGTACGTCCAGTCCCAGCCGTAGTCCTCGAAGACCGCGATGCAGTCGCGCAGGTAGTCTGCAGCGCCGGGCGCCCAGCGGGCCGCGCTGAACTCCCCTACGTAGATGTGCGCGTTGTACGCGAGCTGGAATTCCCGCACGGGTTGGAGCGCGGCGCGAATCTGCGCCTCGTTCCACGCCGTGCCGGCGATCGTGCCGGGATACGCGACGGGCTTCCACTCGCCATTCACGCCCTGGTGCGTATACTCATGGGGCGAATAGAAATGGACCTGATAGACAACGTTCGAGACCGACACGGGATCGAGATCGCGGAAGCCTCCGGCCGAACCCCACTGGTCCGAGGTGATGAATATGGGCGTGGCGGGGTCGATCTTGCGGATCGCCTGCGCAGCCAGCACCTGCGTGCCGAGGTAGTCCGCCACGCCGTCCGGCGAGGGCTTCGTCTGCGTGGGCTCGTTGACGAGATCGTAGCCCCACACCGCAGGATGGCCCCTGAAGCGGCGCGCCATGCGTTCCCAGAGCGCGACAAAATAGTCCTGATACGGCTTCTCGAAGAACATCGCCATGTCGTTGTTCGCGTACCGGCCGCCGGGCGGCGAATGAATGTCGATCACGACCTTGACGCCGTGGCGCTGGCAGGAGTCGAGCACGGCATCGAGCTCCTCGAGCTTCGCGTCGATCCAGCGCCCGTATTCCGCGAGATCGCGCTCGGTGCCGGACTTCCCCCAGTTGCGCACGATCTGCCAGCGGATGACGTTGGCGTTCCATTCGCGGCCGAGCACCCGGATGTCCTCCTCGCGGAACGCGGTCGGCGACATCACGCCGCGCAGTCGCGGCAAGTCGTGGCCTTTGAACGCGGGCGGCGGATTCGCGGGCGGTTGCGGCCGGGGCGGGCGCGCCGGCTTGAGGACCGTCACGCGCAAATCGTCGAACCACACCGTGCCCGCGCTGTCCTGGAGGCCGAGCGAAAGGACGCCGTCCTCGGCATCGGACGGAATGGCGACGACGAATTCGAGCGTGCGCCAGTCGAACGTCCCGAAGACGTTGTTCTCGTTCGTCCAGCTCGGCCCGAGGGACTTCGATTGGACATGAAACATGTACTTGACGCCCAGCCAGGACGCGGACGGCTTCGTGGCGCCGTCGGCCTTCGCCTTGCACGTGAAGCGCAGCTTGCACCCGCGGTATCGGGCGACGTCGAGCGGCAGGCTCACCATGTGCCCGCCCTTCGCCTCCTCCGCGGGCACGGTCACGCGCAGAGAGCGATCGGTTTGGAAGCCCACGTCCCACGTGGCGAAGGCGGCGGAGCTCCACGCCGCGCGCGCCTCCGCCGTCTCGAAGCCCGTCTCGAAGACGGTCTCCCCGACGACCGGCGGCGCGGCGATCGCGGCGGCGGAGCAGAGCGTGGCGGCGGAGCAGAGCGTGACGGAAAGAGAGGCGAACAGGGGGCTTGGCTTGCGCATGGGAGGCCTTTCTGTTTGATCGAGTCTATTTCGAAGGAGTTAATTTTTCCACTGCTTCGAGCGTGCATTCAACGGCGATGGGGTTCTTGCGATGGCTGCGGATCGACAGAGTCTCTCGCCCGACTAGCTCGCGGAGGGGACGTTCGAGCGTCTGATACCCATCGGCCTCGACCGTGACCGTTCCGGTCAGACCGAACTTTCCGGTGTACCAGATAAGGAATTTCGATCCGCCTGCGGGAAAAACGCAGCGGAAGGCAAAGCAACCCTCGGCGTCTGTGACACCCGAGTGACGATGCAGGGCCATCCACTCCTGTTTCTCCGCCGGAGTCATCTGGGCGTAGTCGATTTTTTGCATGATCGAGCCATAGCGATCGAGAAAGACGACCCGAGCACCCGGCACAGGCGTCTGGTTTGCCGTCTTGACCGAGATTTTGACATCTCGGGTTGCCCTGCCGTCCCACTTCAACCAAGGCATGAGGAGGTAGAATAAGGCGATTCCGACAAGCAGAATTGCGATGATTTTGCGCATCAAGGCGGAGTGGATCGCGATCGCGGCGGCGATCCCGACAAGCAGGATTGCGATGATGATGCGCATCGTCCGTCACTCCTTCAAGACGAGATTATTTCGAGAGAAGATCAACCAGACGCATGACCGTGTAGCCTATGGCGCCTGCCAAAATTCAGACTTCCTGACCTGGCCGGAAACGGGAATGGCACTTTTCGAATCCATCACGGTATTGATTCGTGGCAGAGTACCAACC